>NZ_JBHYJW010000062.1:0-60210 GCF_042741125.1 Amycolatopsis sp. NPDC058986
TCCAGAATGCGCCGGCGCACCGGGTCGCCGAGAACGTCGAACGCGTGCACGAACCAGAAACATACCAGACCTGACTTATATAAGCCACAGCTGGTTCTTTGCCGTTACCTCCCGGCGTCGACGCCCATCGACACCCGGTACGGCCCCTCGATGCTGATGTCGAACGAGACCGACATCCGGTGTGATGGTGTTCGCCGGGGCTGTAGTGATCCTTCGGGGACAGGCGGAGTTGGAGTCGCCACCCCTGGCTGACCAAACGTGCTGAAAAAGCCGGCCTGCCCAGCAAGACCGGCAAGGGAACACCAAGATCGACAACAACTGAAGCTCATTCTGAAGCGAGCGTCACCAATGACAGCGCCACGCCGTTGGCGAACGTCCCCACAACGGCAGATGCGGATGTCCATGGAACGCCCGGATACGGGAAATGGTGGCCACCTGATGACCGGCCCGCGCATCGCCCGATTCGCGAGGGGCGCGAACCTGGCGCCCTCGACGGTCACCAGACGGTATTGGAAGCTGCCCGCGGACAGCGGCGGTCGGCGTCGTCCACGTCGCCGTGGTGGGTACGAGAGCGCCGCGGACGCGCAGGCGGGGGTGGGGCAGCAGGTTCGGGACTTGCTCGGGATCGCTGAGGACGGTGATGACGAGACGTTGCGCAAGATCGGGGACTTGCTCGCGCGAGTGATCTCGGACAAGCAGCCGCTGCCCGAGATCGAGGACGTGCGCCGTCTCGTCCGCGCCGGAGCGACCACCCTCGAACATCCGTTGATGGACGCGGAGGTTGACGACTTTCTGAAGCGGAAGAAGCGGACGGTGAGCCGGAATATGTACCGACGCGGCGCGGAAGTTCGCGGCGAACATCCCGCGGCGGTCGCTGCAGTCCACCAGCAGCCTCGGGCTCCCCCACGACCACAGTGGACAGTCCACAAGCGGAAGAAAGTCTTCCGGAAAGCATAAAACTCCAGGTCATCAAATCCGATGACCTGGAGTCTGGGGTGCGCCATCAGGGACTCGAACCCCGAACCCGCTGGTTAAGAGCCAGCTGCTCTGCCAATTGAGCTAATGGCGCTTGGTACCTCTTCGCTTCGGTTTCCCTCGGCGACGTGGAAAAGATTAGCACGGCCCCGGAGGGGGTTTTCGCGGGGGGTCACTTGGGAGGAGTTACCCGATCTTGGCCCCAAGTTGTGCCCGGTCAGGCAGACTGTAGCGGGACATCGGCGGCGAAACGGGCGGGGTGTGATGGTGCGGCGGCGGGTGCTGGGACTGGTTGCGGTGGGGGTGATCGGGTTCACGGCGGCGTGCAGCGCGACGCCTTCGGGTGAACCCGCGGCGTCGAAGGTGGCGGCGCCGAGTAGCGCGCCGCCGGTGCTGAAACCCGCTTCGGTGAGCGTCACGCCGGCGGACGGCGCGAACGGCGTCGCCCCGGGTGAGCCGGTCACGGTCGCGGTGACGGACGGCAAGGTCGGCGAGGTCAAGCTGACCGGGGCCGACGGCCGGCAGGTCGCGGGCAAGGCCAAGCAGGACGGGTCGGGCTGGGAGTCCGCCGAGCCGCTGGGGTACGGCAAGAAGTACACGCTCGCGGTGGCGGCGACGGGGACGGACGGGAAGCCGGTCACCTCGCAGCAGTCGTTCACCACGGCGAAGCCGGCGCGGCAGATCGCGGTGTCGGTGAATGTGCAGGACGGCGACACGGTCGGCGTCGGGATGCCGGTGATCTTCACCTTCACCGGGAACGTGCCGGATCGGGCCGCGGCGGAGCGTGCGATCAAGGTCACGGCCGAGCCCGCGACGGAGGGCGCGTTCCGCTGGTTCGGCGACAAGCAGCTGGTCTGGCGGCCGAAGGAGTACTGGAAGAGCGGGACGAAGGTCTCGGTGAACGCCGCGATCTACGGCAAGGACCTCGGCAAAGGCACCTACGGCCAGGAGGACAAGCAGCTCGGCGTCAAGATCGGCGACAAGGTGGTCGCGGTGGCGGACGGGCAGACGCACCAGATGACGGTCTCGGTGAACGACAAGGAGGTGAAGACGGTCCCGGTCTCGCTGGGCAAGCCGGGGCACACGACGCCGGCCGGTACCTACACGGTGATGAGCGAGCATGTCGGCTTCACCATGGACTCGGGCACCTACGGCGTCCCGGCGGACAGTCCCGGCGGCTACAAGACCTATGTCCAGTACGCGATCCGCATGTCCTACAGCGGCATTTTCTACCACTCGGCCCCGTGGTCGGTGGGCGATCAGGGCAAGCGCAACGTGAGCCACGGCTGCATCAACCTCTCGACCGAGAACACCAAGTGGCTGATGGACCTCTCGAACCCCGGCGACCTCATCACCGTCCAGAACTCCGGCGGCCCCGCCCTGGAACCCACCGACGGCTGGTCCTACTGGCAACTCCCCTGGGACCAATGGAAAACCCCCACCAGCTAACCGCCAAGGGGGTCGACGGGCGCTGCCCGTCGGCCCTCGCGCAAGGGTGACCATCAACGGCAGGTGGCAGGGCAACCAAACAACGCAACGCAACAGACGAACGAAACGTCCCCACACGGGATGGGGGTCCGGGGGACACCCCCGGCTGGGGGTCTGGGGGTTTGACCCCCAGAAAAAATGGCGAAACCCCAGCCAAGGGAGGTCCGGTAACGGCCCGAACAGGCTGGGGTGATGGGGTGAGCGACGGGTTTCGAACCCGCGACCTCCTGGACCACAACCAGGTGCTCTACCAGCTGAGCTACGCCCACCATCGCCGAGGTTTCTCTTGCGATCAACCGGCGAGAGCAATCGTAGCGTGCCCTCGCGCGGGGTTTTCTCCGGGGGTGGGCGGGGTCAGCCGGGGTGGCGTTCCTGCACTTCGGCGGCCATGGCCTTGGCCTGTTCGGTGCTGGGGCCGGGCTGGGGTACGAAGGCGGCGGCGCGGTAGTAGTCGAGCTCGCCGATGGATTCCTTGATGTCGGCCAGCGCGCGGTGCGCGAGGCCCTTCTCGGGCTTCGCGTAGTAGACGCGGGGGTACCAGCGCCGGACGAGTTCCTTGACCGAGGAGACGTCGACCATGCGGTAGTGCAGGTGCGCGTCGAGGGCGGGCATGTCGCGGGAGATGAAGCCGCGGTCGGTGGCGATGGAGTTGCCTGCCAGCGGTGCGGTGCCGGGCTCGGGGACGTGCTCGCGGATGTAGGCGAGAACACGCTGCTCGGCCTCGGCGAGGCTGACGGTGGAGCGGCGGACTTCCTCGGTGAGCCCGGAGTGCGCGTGCATCTCGCGGACGATCTCGGGCATTCCGTCGAGTTTGTCCTCGCCCGCGTGGATGACGATGTCGACGCCTTCGCCGAGGACGTTGAGCTCGGCGTCGGTCACCAGAGCGGCGATTTCGATCAACGCGTCCTTGCCGAGGTCGAGCCCCGTCATCTCGCAGTCGATCCAGACTAGATGGTCGGTCACCGGCAAACCCTAACCCGACACGGGGAGCCGAGCTGGCTCACCTGCGTATCCGGCGCGTTACGCTCTGCGCGAGCGAAGTGCGTGTGGTTTTGGACACAGAGTCGGGAGCAGTGGTGGTCGAGCAGGGGTCGGGGCCCGCGAGCGAGATCGCGAAGGGCTATGTCAGTGAGGGCGCCGCGGTCGAGCTGGGCGCGGTGGTCATCGACGGTCAGGCGGAGGCGGCCGCGGCGGTGCGGCTGCCGCTGGCGACGTTGAACCGGCACGGCCTGGTCGCGGGCGCGACGGGGACCGGGAAGACGAAGACGTTGCAGCTGGTCTCGGAGCAGCTGTCGGCGGCCGGGGTGCCGGTGGTGCTGGCGGACGTCAAGGGCGACCTGTCCGGCCTCGCGGCTCCGGGTGAGGCGAACGACAAGCTCACGAAGCGGGCACAGGAGCTCGGGGACGACTGGGCGCCGACCGGGTTCCCGGTGCAGTTCCTCTCGCTGGGGACGGGCGGGAAGGGCGCCCCGATCCGCGCGGCGATCACGAGTTTCGGGCCGGTGCTGCTGGCGAAGGTGCTGGGGCTGAACGAAACGCAGGAGTCGACGCTGGGGCTGATCTTCCACTGGGCCGACCAGCGGGGCCTGGCGTTGCTGGACACCAAGGACCTGCGCGCGGTGATCACGCATCTGACGAGCGACGAGGGCAAGGAGGACCTCAAGGGCATCGGCGGGGTGTCGGCCGCGACGGCAGGGGTGATCCTGCGCGCACTGTCCAATCTGGAGGCTCAAGGCGGCGAGGACTTCTTCGGCGAGCCGGAGCTGGACGTGCGCGACCTGATGCGCCAGGCCGACGGCAAAGGCGTCGTGACGCTGCTGGAGCTGGACAACCTCCAGTCGAAGCCCGCGTTGTTCTCGACGTTCCTGATGTGGCTGCTGGCCGAGCTGTTCGAGGTACTGCCGGAGGAGGGCGACCTCGACAAGCCGAAGCTCGTCTTCTTCTTCGACGAGGCACATCTGCTGTTCAACGGCGCGTCGAAGGCGTTCCTGGAACGGATCGAGCAGACGGTGAAGCTGATCCGCTCGAAGGGTGTCGGCGTGTTCTTCTGCACGCAGCTGCCGACGGACATCCCGAACAACGTCCTCTCGCAGCTGGGTGCCCGGATCCAGCACGCGCTGCGGGCCTTCACCCCGGACGACCAGAAGGCGCTTTCCCGGACGGTCAAGACCTACCCGAAGACCGAGTACTACGAGCTGGACAAGGCGCTGACGTCGCTGGGCATCGGCGAGGCGATCGTGACCGTGCTGTCCGAGCAGGGCGCGCCGACGCCGGTGGCGTGGACGCGCCTGCGGCCGCCGCGGTCGAAGATGGGCTCGATCGGCGACGAGGCCGTCGCGGCCGCGGTCCAGGCGTCGGATCTGCACGGCAAGTACGCGGAGACGATCGATCGCGAGTCGGCCTACGAGATCCTTCAGGCCAAAGTGGCGCCGCCACCCGCTCCCGAGCCGGAACCGAAGAAGGACGAGCCGGGGTTCATCGAGCAGACACTGAGCAACCCCGCGGTGAAGTCGTTCCTGCGGTCCGCCGCCAACTCGCTGGGCAAGGAGATCACCCGGGGCCTGTTCGGCAACCGCAGGCGCTGAGAAAACCTGACAGAAGATGTCAGGTAAGGGCGGCAGGCTGTCCTGGCCCACTTCGGAATGACAGACAGGATCGACGTCATGACCAGCACCGCCACCGCCTCGTTCGTGCTCGACAGTTGGGAGCCGCAGGCCGAAGACGAGACGGCGGGGACGCGGTTCGCGCGGGTCGCGATCGTCAAGACGTTCAGCGGGGACGTCGAGGGGGCCAGCACCGTCGAGATGCTCACGGCGGTGAACGACACTTCGCGGGCGTACGTGGCTTTCGAGCGCTTCGCGGGGGCTGTCGGCGGTCGCAAGGGGACGTTCGTGCTGCACCACTCCGCCGGTGATCACGGCCTCGACCTGCGGATCCTCCCCGGTTCCGGGACAGGCGAGCTGGCCGGGATCAGTGGCACCGCCGCGATCACCCAGGACGCCGAAGGCAACCACACGCTCACGCTGACGTACGAAGGCTGAAGGCCCCTCAGAGTCCCGAATCCCTGAGGGGCCTTCAGCGAGTTCCTCGCACCCCGTGAGCGAGGAAGGATGGGCCGCCCCGACCGCGGTCCATCCCGCTCTCGTCAGCCGACGATCTGGTTCACGATCTTCATCGCGTCGTTGATCGGGATGGCGAAGCCGATCCCGACGCTGCCCGCCGCACCGCTCGACGACTCGACGGGGCTGTACATCGCCGAGTTGATGCCGATCACCCGGCCCTGGCTGTCGACCAGCGGACCGCCGGAGTTGCCCTGGTTGATCGAGGCGTCGGTCTGGATGGCCGTGTAGCTCGGCGAGTCACCGGAACCGTTCGTGTCGCGGGTGTTCCGGCTGAACGGCGACTGCTGTTGCTGCTGTTCCTGCCCGCCGAGGTCGGAGAGGTTCCGGTTCAGCGCGCTGATGATGCCGGTGGTGACGGTGCCCTGCAGCCCGCCGGGCGAGCCGATCGCGACCACGGACTGGCCGACCGCCAGCTTGCCCGAGTCGCCGATCGCGGCCGGGGTGAACCCGCTGCCGTTCTTGACCTGCAGGACCGCGATGTCCGCCTTGGTGTCCGCGCCGACGACGTCGGCCTGGTACTTCTTGCCGTCCGACGTCGTGATCGTGACGGGCCCGGCCGCGCCGGAGACGACGTGCGCGTTGGTCAGGATCCGGCCGTCTGCGGTGAGGAACACCCCGGAGCCGATCGCGCCGCCCCGCTGCGTCGTGACATTCACCTGCACGACGCTCGGCGTCACCTTCGCCGCGATGCTGCTGACGTCCCCGGAGCCGGTGGTGTTCGCGACCGTCTGCCCGTTCACCGGTGCCGAACTGGACGTCGTGGTGCCGGAGGCGGACGGCGTGGAGGTCAGGCCGACGACCGCGGCTCCGCCCGCGCCGCCGAGCAGTGCGGCGGCGAGCGCGGTGGCGCCGACCAGCGCCGCGACCCGGTTGCCCTTCTTGGGCTGCGCCGGGGCCGGCGGCTGGGTGAAGAGCGGGTTCGGCGTGGCCTGCTGGTAGCCGTAGTGCGGGTACGGCTGAGGGTGCTGGTGCGGCTGGTGCCCACCGGGTGAGGCGGGGCCGGGCCGGCTCTCGTTCTCGGTCATGACTCAAGATTCGCCCGCGTGCGTGTGAAGAGCCTGTGGAAACACCTGCGGCTTTGCTGAGAAGAATCAGCTGAGAAACCTCAGGTGAATCTCAGCAACGGGGAATCCTTTGTGGACCTCAGTCGAAGAACGCCGGGACGTCCAGCGCACCGCCGGACGCCTCGAACTCCTCGTGCACGGCGGCGCGCAGGGCCGCGTCGCCGAGGTAGTCCGCGGCGGTCAGCGCGAGCCCGAGCGCACCGTCCACGACCGCGGCGTCCCCGGCCGCTGATCCGGCAGCGGCCGCGAACTCCTTGGTGTGCAAGGCGGTTGTCGCCTCCGACACCGCGATCATCGGATGGATCGCGGGCATCCGGTAGGACAGGTTGCCCAGATCCGTCGACCCGGTGAGCGATTCGGGGACGACGCCCGGCGGCAGCGGTTTCCGCCCGGTACCGCGCTGGTTGACCGACCAGCGCCCGGCCAGTGTCGTGTTGAACCGGATCGGCAGGTACGCGGGCTGGGAGTCCCAGAGCAGCTCGACGCCGCAGCCGGTCATCTCCGCCGCGCCGTGCGCTATCGCCGTCATCCGGGTGGCGAGGTCCCGCAGTGTCGCGGGGGTGCCCGAGCGCAGGTAGAACAGCACGGCCGCGCGGGCGGGAATCACGTTCGGCCGCGCGCCGCCGTCGGAGAATACGCCGTGCACGCGGTCGCTGTCCGGCAGTTGCTGGCGCAGCGCCGAAACGCCCTGGTACGCGGCCACGGCGGCGTCGAGCGCGTTGCGGCCCATGAACGGCTGCGCGGAAGCGTGCGCGCCGACCCCGTGGAACACCATCTCCAGCTGGCGCCTGCCGAGGAACGGGTGCATCGCGATGTCGTGGCTGAACGGGTGCAGCATGAGCACCGCGTCGACGTCGTCGAAAACCCCGGCGCGGGCGAGGGTTTCCTTGCCGCCCCCGCCTTCTTCGGCCGGTGTGCCGATCAGGCTGACGCGTCCGCCGAGTTGCTCCGCGACCGCGGCGGCTCCGAGGAACCCGCCCGCTCCCGCGGTGCAGATGACGTTGTGCCCGCACGCGTGGCCGAGCCCCGGAAGGGCGTCGTACTCGGCGAGCACGGCGATGTGCGGGCCTTCGCCGGGGGTGCCGACACGCAGCGCGGTGTCCAGCCCGCCGACGCCGATCGTCGCTTCGTGACCGTGTTTGGCCAGTAGTTCGGCGAGTGCGCGCACCGAGCGGTGTTCGGCGAAGCCCTCTTCGGGATGGGCGTGCAGATCCTGGCTGAGCGCCACGAGATCGGCGGAAACGGCGTCGATCGCGCTCCGGACGGCCGACCGGCTCGTGGTGTCGGCGCCGGTGTGCGGGGAATCCAGTGGCTCGGCGTTCGCCACCGCGTCGGCGGTGTCTTCGATGAGGGAACGGAGATAGCTGTCGTCGGGCGGGATCGGCGCGGCGTGGCTCATCCGCCGATGCTATGTCCTGCGGGACGCCCGCACAGTGTCGGCACCGCGAGCCTGCCCGCCACGATCTGCGTGAACCCCGCGTACCGTTCGGTGATCGCGGTGAAGCCCCGCTTCCGCAGCGCCGCCGCGATCTCGCCGCGGTCGAACATCCTTTGCCCGCTGAGGATTCCGCCCATGGTCTCGACGGTCCGAGCCGGTTGCCAGCCCCGTCGCGCGCTGGTGAGCAGCACGATCCGGCCACCGGGCTTGAGCAGTGCGGTGAAGGAGTCCAAGGCCTTTTCGGGCTCGGCGAACATGTGGAGCGCGGCGAAACAGCAGATGGCGTCCACTGTGGACCCGCGAAGGGGTGGTTCGACGGCGTCGGCGCGAAGGTAGGCGACGTTGTCCTGGCCGCCCTCCGCGACCGCCGCCTCGAGCATCGAGCGAGCGCCGTCGAGACCGATCGCGAGGCCGCCCGGGGTGACCGCGGCGCCGAACGCGCGGGTGAACCGGCCTGTGCCGCAGGCGACGTCGAGCACGGTCTGGCCGGGGCGCAGGGCCAGCAGTTCAGTGGCCAGCCGGACTTCGCCGGCCATGCTCGGGCCGAACGGGCCCTTGAAGACACAGCCGAGCAGCGGCCGCCAGTACCGCTCGTAGACGCGGGGGAGCAGCGACGTGCGCATCAGCCGCTGCGTGATCCCGGTGGGCGGCCCGGCCTGCGGGGACTCGCCGAGCAGATCGACGAACCCCTTGTCGCCGCTCGGGACCGCGGTGGTCAGCAGGTCGGCCAGGCGGTCGCGTGTTCCCGGCTGCGTCGTCGGCATCGCCTGCTCCTGGGGTCGGGAGTTCGGATACCGAGAGTATGTCAGATGGGGAAGGTGCAGGCCAGCGACGTGTGCGCACCACTATCGAGTGAACATCTCGGTGCTCGGGTGTTCGAGGCCGGAAAGTGTCGGTGCTCCTTCCTAACGTCGTCGGCACGGTGTTTCCGAGCCCACGAGGAGGGCATGAGATGACTGCGACAGCGGCGCCTACCGGCCGGATCACGGTGTGCGGGCCGTTCGATCTGGCGGCTTCGGCCAGGTTCCTGGCCGGCTTCACACCGGCGGGGCGGCCGGACGCGGCGGGCGAGTCCGGGGTGCTCAGACTGGCGTTTCCCGTCGACGAGGGTGGCACCTCGGTCGGTGCGGTGATCCGGCAAAGAGCCCCGGGCACGGTGGAGGTCGAGGCGTACGGCCCGCCCGGCCTCGCGGAGGCGGTGACGGCTCAGGTCCGGCGGATTCTGTCCCTCGACGTCGACGGCACCGGATTCGCCGGGGCGGGCGAACGTGATCCGGTGGTGGGCGCGCTCCAGCGGGAGCGGCCGGGATTGCGTCCGGTGTTGTTCCCGTCGCCGTACGAAGCGGCCTGCTGGGCGGTGCTCAGCCAGCGCGTCCGCGGGAGCCAGGCCGCGCGGATCAAGCGGCGGCTGGCCGAGGAGTACGGGAAGCGGGTGAACGTGGGCGGAGTCGAGCTGACCGCGTTCCCCGAGCCGGAGTTGCTGGCCGGGCTGTGCGATTTCCCCGGTATCCCGGAGACCAAGTTCGAGCGGCTGTGTCTGGTGGCCAAAGCGGCCGCGGAGGGCGAACTCGACGCGGCGAGGTTGCGGGCGCTGCCGGTTGAGGAGGCGCTCGCGCGGTTACGGCTGCTCCCCGGCGTCGGCCCGTTCTCCGCCGAGCTGATCCTCATCCGCGGCGTCGGGCACCCCGACGTCTTCCCCGCGAGCGAAGGGCGGTTGGCCGAGGAGATGAGACAGCGGTACGGACGGCCGGATGCCGGGGCCGCGGAGCTGGCCGCGATCGCCGAGGCCTGGCGGCCGTACCGGAGCTGGGTTTCCTTCCTGCTGCGCACCGCGCACGAGAAGGGAGACACCATGGTGTAGCTGACCCATTACCGGATGCGGCCGGTCGGCGGGCGACGGGGACTTACGCGGGCCAAATCCGGCCTGTGGTGAGGTGTGCGGGTGAGTTCCTCGGTTCTCTCGGCGGTGCCGTTCACCAGTCTCCCGTTGTTCTCCGCGGAATCGTCCGGGCTCGGCAAGGCCTCCGAGTCGATCGTCTCCGGTGAGCTGTCCACCATCACCCTCGTGGCCGGTGGCCTGGCACTGCTCACGGTGCTGGTCGACGGGCTGTGGCGGCCCGCGCGCAACGTGGTGACGATCGTGCACGAGGCCGGGCACGCGCTGGCGGCGGTCATGGTGGGGCGGCGGCTGAGGGGCATCAAGCTGCACTCGGACACCTCGGGCGTCACGGTGTCGCGCGGCAAGCCGGAGGGGCCGGGGATGGCCTTCACGGCGATGGCGGGCTACATCGCGCCCTCGGTGCTCGGGCTGTTGTTCGCGACGCTCGCGGGGGCGAAGCTGACGACGCTGGTGCTGATCCTGATCGCGTTGCTCCTGCTCGGCGTGCTGGTCATGACCCGCAACGCCTACGGGGTGTTCGCCGTGGTCGCGAGCGCCGTGGTGCTCGGGCTGATCGCGCTGGTGGCGCCGACGTGGCTGCAGGCCCCGTTCGTGTACCTGCTGACGTGGTTCCTGCTCATCGGCGGGATCCGCCCGGTCATCGAGCTGCAGGCGAAGCGTCGCCGGGGCACGGCCCGTGACTCCGACGCCGACCAGCTCGGCCGGCTGACCGGGGTGCCCGCGGTGTTGTGGGTGCTGGTGTTCGGCGTGCTCACGGTGAGCTGCCTCATCGCGGGCGGGTTGTGGCTTCTGGAGCCCGTGGCGGCCTGAGCGCGGCCGTGCGGCAGACTGTTCCCCCAGTCTGTGCGCGCGGAAGGAGTCGGACGATGGACGAGGTGGCCAAGGCCGTCGAGGAATGCGCCCGGGCGGCCAAGCTGGCCGCGCCGTCCCTCGCCACGGCGGGTGCCGACGCCGTGGACGCCGCGCTCGTCGGGATGGCCGAGCGGCTGCTGAGCCACCGCGCCGAGGTGCTGGAGGCGAACGAGGCCGACGTCGCCAAGTCCCGTGCCGAGGGGATGAGCGCCGGGCTGCTGGACCGGCTCACCATCACCCCCGAGCGGCTGACCGGCATGGCCGATCAGCTCCGGCTGCTGGCCGGCGCCCCGCACCAGGAACGCTCGGTCGAAGTGTCCACTTTGGATGGTGGGCTGCGGCTGGTGGAGCGGCGTCGTCCGGTCGGCGTCATCGGTGCCAACTACGAGGCGCGGCCGAACGTGACCGTGGACGTGGCCTCGCAGCTGGTGAAGTCGCGCAACGCCGGCGTCCTGCGGACCGGCTCCGCGGCACTCGGTTCGGCGCAGCGGCTGCGGGAGTCGGTGATCGCGCCCGCGCTGGACGCGGCCGGGATCGACGCCGATGTCGTGCAGCTGGTGCCGAGGGTCGAGCGCGAGGCGGCTTCGGCGCTGGTGCGCCTGCCCGCGCTCGTGCCGCTGGTGATCCTGCGCGGCAGCGGTGACAGCACCCGTGCGCTGGCCACCGAGGCAGCGGTCCACGGTGTCCGCACGCTGGCCCACGCCGACGGCGGGGGCGTGCTGTACGTCGACGCGGCCGCCGACGTGGCGAAGGTGCGGGAGCTGGTCTTCGCGAGCCTCGACCGGCTCGGCGTGTGCAACCGGCTCAACCTGCTGCTGATCCACGAGGGCGTGCACGACGCGATATGGCCGTCGATCGCGGAGGCACTCGGCGAGCGCGGTGTCACCCCGTCGCTGGCGCCGCACGAGCACGCGATCGGCTACGAATGGGCGCTGGACTCCGAGCGCGAGGCCACGGTCACCGTGGCGAAGGTCGGCGGGCTCACCGAGGCCGTCGAGATCGCGAACGAGCGTACCTCCGGTCTCGCCGCCGGAATCGCGACCGAGGACAAGGCCGCCGCCGAGGCGTTCTTCGACGGCTACACCGGCACGGGCGTGTTCTGGAACGCCCCGACCCGGCTGCTCGACGGCTTCAAGCTGCTCGCCGTGCCCGAGACCGGCATCAACCTGGACAGGGTGCCCGGCCCGCGCGGTCCGGTCACCTACACCGACCTGTACGTCCGCCAGTACGCGGTGCTCCCGGCCTGAACCGCCGAAAGCGCCTGAGCGCCGTACGCGCTGGCGTTCCGCTGAACAGCAGTGTCCACTGTGTACACCGTCGGCAGGTCCTGGAGGCGGACCGTCGTCTCTCGGTACTGCGTGCGATCGAGCCGGAGCCGCCCGGCTGGCTGACGCCTGCCCTGCCGAGCTCGGCGAAGCCACCGATCTACCCGTCCGGGTGACTCGGCCGATCACACGAAAAGGGCCCCTGTGGCCACCGTCGGATCCCGTTTTCGTTGTGTTCCGCTCGGCTGTCAGGGTGGCGTGGATGCCCGATGGTATGGCGTGCCGGCAATGCTGTGGTGTCCCGCCGGTTGGTGTCTTTAACTGTGAAGCGAGGTAGTCCATGATCGACTCCACCGGAAGGGCACAACGATGAAGCACGTGCTTGACCTGCAAGTACTTCCCGAGGAAGAGTGCAGTCTCGGCGCCGACGAGATCCCGCACCACAGCCACCACAGCTGGGGCTGCACGCACAGCGGCCTGAGCCTCCTCCTGTGTGTGACTGACGGCGACTGAAGCCACGGCGGCCGAAGTGCGACCGGTCGGTGCGGCATAGAGCGGGCACCACTGCGCCGACCGGGAAAATCGCGGACTCGGGACAGGGCACGAGCCCGCTCGTCCTGAGCCACGAGAGCGACTGTGCCCGCTTCAGCTGGGCGCGCAGGTTTTGGGGCTCTGCGGAGCGGGCCCGCTGTGCCCGCGAGAGACCTCGAAGGTCACCGGGAGCTGGTGGCCCTCCCGGTCGTTCGGGCCCATCGCGCGGAGCAGGACCCTTGCCCAGGCGCCGGAAGCCTGAGCGAGGACCACCGATTCGCTGACGTGCACGCCGGAGGTCCGGCAGGTCAGCGCGGGTGTGGTGACGCTGAAGTCGATGACGCCGACGGTGCTGCTCCCGCTCGCCGTGCCGTTGGCGAAGGCGGTGCACGTGCCAGGGTGGTTGTCGACGCCCACGCAGGTGGCGTTTCCGTTGTCCGTGCTCGTGAAGCTCACGCTGTCGATGCCGATGGTGATGCCCTCGACCGCCGCCGTTCTGTCGTCCAGGACGTTGACGGTCACGGTGCTCACTTCGACCGGGCGAACCGGTGCTACGAGGGACGGCGGGGCCACGTCGGAAGGCACCACGAGGGCGAGGAGTACCGGCAGTCCCACGGCCGCGACCAGCATGGCCGCCCCGGCGTACCGGGGAAGGTGGACGTGGAAGCCGCCGTTGACGACCCCCACCTGGATCAGGCCGCGGACCTTGCCCGTGAAGGTGTTCGTGACTCGCGTGGTCGATGTCTTGTCGAACTGCCGCTTCTTCATCGGCGACCCCCACGTGGACAACGTCGGGTTGCTGTGAAGCACCAGACAATACTTCAGCAGGTTCCGGCCGGACCCACGGACCGGCGCGATCGGCGGCGGAGCGGGTCGTCGATCGGGGACCCGCGCCCCCGCGTACGCACTCGCCCGGGCGACCGCACGTGCGGGCATACTGGCTGGGTGATCACCCGGCCCTATGTCCTGCTCTCCGCGGCGCAGTCGCTGGACGGCTATTTGGACGACGCGTCCGATGAGCGGCTGGTTCTGTCCACTGAGGACGACTTCGCCGAGGTGGACCGGCTGCGGGCCGAGGCCGACGCGATCCTGGTCGGTGCGGGCACGGTGCGGGCGGACAATCCGCGGCTGCTGGTGCGCTCGCCCGAGCTGCGGCGGGCGAGGGTGGCCGAGGGGCGGCCCGAACAGCCGATCAAGGTGACCATGACCGCGACCGGCGACCTCGACCCGGAGTCCCGGTTCTTCACCACCGGGGACACACCGAAGCTCGTCTACGCCCGGCCCGGTGCGAAAGCCGAGTTCGGCGCCGCGGCAACCATGGTCGAGCTGGCGGAGCCGGGTTTCGGCGCGGTGCTTGACGACCTCGCCACGCGCGGGGTGCGGCGGCTGCTGGTCGAGGGCGGCGGCGCGGTGCACACCCGCTTCCTGGCCGACGGGCTGGCCGACGAACTGCGGCTCGCGATCGCGCCGGTGTTCGTCGGTGATCCGCGGGCGCCCCGGTTCGTCGGGCCGGGAACATTCCCGCGGCCGATGACCCTCACGGACGTCCGCTCGCTCGACGGGGTGGCGGTCCTGCGGTACGTCGCCGCTACCGAACCGTCCTCAATGGACATTCAGCGGCTGCGGGAGGCCATCGCGCTCGCCGCGCTGTGCCCGCCGAGCGCGACGTTCCGGGTCGGCGCGGTGCTCACCGACGCCGAAGGCGCGGTGCTGGCCACCGGGCACTCCGGGGAAGGGGACCCGCACAACCACGCCGAGCAGGCCGCGCTCGCGAAACTCGACCCGCGCGATCCTCGGCTCGCCACCGCGACGATGTACAGCTCGCTGGAACCCTGCAGCGTCCGGTCGTCCAGCCCTGCCAGCTGCACCCGGTTGATCCTCGACGCCGGGATCCCGCGGGTCGTCTTCGCCTGGCGTGAGCCCGAGATCTTCGTGGTCTGCGAGGGCGCCGAGCAGCTGGAGGCCGCCGGACGCCGGGTGGTCGAGGTGTCCGCGCTCGCCCGAGACGTCATGCGCGAGAACACCCACCTGCCCGGCGTCCGGGCCTGACGGAACTCAGCAGGCGCCGTTGTCGGTCCAGACGCCCCACTGGCCGGTCGTTCCGGGTTCTTCGCCCTGCGTCCACCACTTCGCGGTCCACTTGTGGCCGTTGTGCGCGACGACGTTGCCGCCGGTGTAGATCGCGGACTTCTGCCATTCGGCGGCGGTGCACGAGCCCGGCTGCGTCGGAGTCGTCGGGGTGGTCGGCGGCGTGCTCACTGGCGGGGTCGCCCCGGCGAAGCGGGTGCTGAACTTCGTGAAGTCCCAGTCGTTCTGCGGGACGTTGCTGCACACGCCGTTGTCCGTGGTGCCGACGCAGGGCCGGTCGCGGTTGACCGACCAGAAGGTGAACCGGCCCAGCTTGTGGCTGGTGGCGTAGTCGTACACGGTCTGGAAGTCGGCGACCTGGAAGTACTCCGAAGCGTCCGACTTCCCGTTCATGCCCGAGAAGCCTTCGTGCGCGTACGCGGTCGCGCTGTCCCAGCCCATGTGGCTCATCAGCTGACCGTGGAGGCCCTCCAGCGCGGAGACCTGCGACGAACCGCCGTTGAAGCCGCCGTCGAACGGCATGATCGAGAAGTTGTCCGGGGTGAGGCCGATCGACTTCGCCGTGTCGATCAGCTGCGTTCCGAACCAGTTGGCACCGCTGGAGATCCCGGGCATCGTGATCGAGAGGAACAGGCCGGGATTGTCGGCCTGGAGCTTCTTCGCCGCGCCCAGTTCGTTCGCGATCGCCGCGGTGTTCTCGATTTCCGGCTCTTCGAGGTCGAAGTCGATCGCCTTGAGGCCGTACTTCGTGATCACCTGCTGGTAGGCCGCGGCGGTGGCGTCCGCGGTGCCGCAGGTCTGGCCGAGCTTGGTCCCGCCGTAGCCGCCGACCGACACCGAGACGTCGCCGCCGGCGCCGCGGATCCTGTCGATCACCCCGGCCACCGCGGTGTCCGAGGGGACCGGTGACTTGCCGTCCCAGGTGGGGGCGCAGCCGCCGCCGTCGGGAGCCAGGATGAAGGCCAGTTGAAACGCTTTCTGACCGGTCGCGTTCATCACCGTCACCGGGTCGGGCGGGTTGTTGCTCTGGGGCATGAGGTACGGGGCCGAGGCGTACCAGTTGCTGGGCAGCGCCGCGGCGGCGGGCTGGGCTTCCGCGGTGGCGACTGTGAATCCAACGGTGGTCGCGGCCCCGACGAGCGTGGCGGCGGCGAACCCGAGGGCGGTCAGCGTGCGTCGTTGCATCTGTCCTCCTGTGAGGCGGGATGCCGTACAGCATTGGACTAGACCATTTCGGATGTCAAGGCATGGTCTGGACCAAGAGACGCCAGGAGGGGCGAAAACGCCGAAATGCCGGATATTCGTCCGGCATTTCGGCGTCGTGTCAGCCGAGTGGACGGCTACTCGGACTCGAGATCGCCTTCCAGCGACAGGTAGACGTCGCGCATCCGCGCCAGCAGGTCCGGGTCCGGTTCGGCCCACAGGCCGCGGTCGGCGGCCTCGTTGAGCCGCTCGATGATGCCGCGCAGCGCCCACGGGTTCGCCTGGCGCAGGAACTCCTGGTTCACCTGGTCCAGTACGTACGATTCGGACAGCTTCTCGTACATCCAGTCGCCGACCACCCCGGCGGTGGCGTCGAAGCCGAACAGGTAGTCCACCGTCGCGGCCAGTTCGAACGCGCCCTTGTAGCCGTGCTTGCGCATCGCGCCGATCCAGCGCGGATTCACCACGCGCGCCCGGAACACCCGCGCGGTCTCCTCGCCGAGCGTGCGGGTCCGCACCGCGTCCGGCGTCGTGCTGTCTCCGACGTACGACGCGGGCGCGGCGCCGGTCAGCGCCCGTACGGTCGCGATCATGCCGCCGTGATACTGGAAGTAGTCGTCGGAGTCGGCGATGTCGTGCTCGCGGGTGTCGGTGTTCTTCGCCGCGACGACGATGCGCTTGTACGAGCTCTCCATGTCCTCGCGTGCGGGGCGTCCGTCGAGGCCGCGGCCGTAGGCGAAGCCGCCCCACACCGCGTACACCTCGGCGAGATCCTTGTCGTCACGCCAGTTCCCGGAGTCCATCAGCGGCAGCAGCCCGGCCCCGTACGCGCCCGGTTTGGAGCCGAAGATCCGGGTCGTGGCGCGGCGTTCATCGCCGTGCGCGGCCAGATCCGCGCGGGTGTGGGCGCGGACGAAGTTCTGCTCGTCGGGCTCGTCCAGCCCGGCGACCAGCCGTACCGCGTCGTCCAGCATCGTGATGACGTGCGGGAACGCGTCGCGGAAGAACCCGCTGATCCGGACCGTGACGTCGATGCGCGGACGGCCCAGCTCGGCGAGCGGGATCGGCTCCAGCCCGGTGACCCGGCGCGACGCCTCGTCCCACACCGGCTGGACACCCAGCAGCGCCAGCACCTCGGCCGCGTCGTCCCCGGACGTCCGCATCGCCGATGTGCCCCACACCGAAAGGCCCACCGAGCGCGGCCAGTCTCCCGTGTCTTCGCGGTAGCGGCGCAGCAGGGAGTCCGCCAGCGCCTGGCCGGTTTCCCAGGCCAGGCGGCTCGGGATGGCCTTGGGGTCGACGGTGTAGAAGTTCCGTCCGGTGGGCAGCACGTTGATCAGCCCGCGCAGCGGCGACCCGCTCGGCCCCGCCGGGACGTACCCGCCGTCGAGCGCGTGCAGCACCATGTCCACTTCGGACGCCGTCCCAGCCAGCCGCGGCACGATCTCCTCGGCCGCGAACCGCAGCACCCGCTCGATCTCCGCCGTCGGGGGGGGGGGGGCGGCCTAACCAAAACACAACCCCGGGGCGGGGGGGGCGGACCCCCCCCCCCGGGCCCCTATCTCCGCGGCCGCGACCCGCCCCCCCCGCTCTAACCCCCCCGTCGTTCCGTGATGCCACCTTACACAACCCTGAGCGCCGGTAAGGAGGCCTTCACGGACCTCCGAGAGCACCGTGGGGACGGCGGCGGGGGACCACGAGTGCGCTTCCATGGCCGAGACGAGCGCGTGCGCGGTCTGTTCGATTGAGTCCACTTCGGACAGTGGAGCGTCGGAGTTCTCCTTGAGCCCCAACGCCGAACGCAGGCCGGGGACCGCGCCCTGCTTACCACCCCACATCTGCTGCGCGCGCAACATGGCGAGCACGAGGTTCACCCGCGCCTCGCCCTCGGGCGCGGAACCCAGCACATGCAGGCCGTCGCGGATCTGCGCGTCCTTGACCTCGCACAGCCAGCCGTCGATGTGGAGCAGGAAGTCGTCGAACTCCGCGTCGTGCGGACGTTCCTCGACGCCGAGGTCGTGATCCAGCTTCGCCGCTTGGATCAGCGTCCAGATCTGCGCGCGGATGGCGGGCAGCTTCGCCGGGTCCATCGCGGCGATGTTGGCGTGCTCGTCGAGCAGTTGCTCCAGCCGCGCCATGTCGCCGTAGGACTCGGCCCGCGCCATCGGCGGGATGAGGTGGTCGACGATCGTGGCGTGCGCGCGGCGCTTCGCCTGCGCGCCCTCACCGGGATCGTTGATCAGGAATGGGTAGATCAACGGCAGATTGCCCAGCACGGCGTCCGGCGCACACGACGGCGAGAGCCCGGCCGTCTTGCCCGGCAGCCATTCCAGCGAACCGTGCTTGCCGAGGTGGACCACGGCGTGCGCGCCGAACTCCTCCTCCAGCCACCGGTACGCGGCCAGGTAGTGATGGCTCGGCGGCAGGTCCGGGTTGTGGTAGATCGCCACCGGGTTCTCGCCGAACCCGCGCGGCGGCTGGATCATGATGATCACGTTGCCGGATCGCAGCGACGCCAAAACGATGTCGCCGTTGTCGACATAGAGATCGCCGGGCGCCGGGCCCCAGTGCTCCTCCATCGCCTCGCGCAACTCGGCGGGCAGCGCGGCGAACCACTCGCGGTAACGCGCCGCGGGCACGCGGATCGGGTTGCCGGACAGCTGTTCCTCGGTCAGCCACTCCGGATCCTGCCCGCCCGCCGCGATCAGCGCGTGGATCAGGGCGTCGCCGTCGGGCTGTTCGGTGCCGGTCGGGTCGACACCGGGAAACGCGTCGGGCCCGAGGTCGTAGCCCTGCTCCCGCATCCGCCGCAGCAGCTTGATCGCCGATGCGGGCGTGTCGAGGCCGACCGCGTTGCCGACGCGCGAATGCTTCGTCGGGTACGCCGAGAGCATGAGCGCGATCCGCCGTGACGGCGGCGGGGTGTGCCGCAGCCGGGCGTGCGCGAGCGCGATCTTCGCGACGCGGCCGGCGCGCTCGGTGTCCGGGACGTAGCGGGGCAGCCCGTCGGCGTCGATTTCCTTGAACGAGAACGGCACGGTGATCAGCCTGCCGTCGAACTCGGGCACCGCCATCTGGTTCCCGGCGTCGAGCGGGGTCAGTCCGTCGTCGCTGTCCTGCCACGTCTCGCGGTCGCTGGTCAGGCACAGCGCCTGGAGCACGGGGATGTCGAGCGCGGCCATTTCGGCGACGTCCCACGCCTCGTCGTCCCCGCCCGCGCCCGCTTCCGACGGCCGGGTGCCGCCCGCGGCGAGCACCGTGACCAGCAGCGCGTCGGCCTTGGCCAGCTCGGCCATCATCTCGGGCTCGCGGGTGCGCAGTGACGCGCAGAAGATCGGCAGCGCGCGGCCGCCGGTCTCCTCGACGGCGTCGGCGAGCGCGTGGATGAACGCGGTGTTCCCGGACAGGTGATGCGCTCGGTAGTAGAGGATCGCCACGACCGGACCGGTGTTGTCCGAAGCGGGCCGGTCGAGGACACCCCACGCGGGCTGCACCGTGGGCGGCTCGAAGGCGTCGCCGGTGAGCAGCAGCGTGTCGGACAGGAAGTGGTGCAGCTGCGTCAGGTTCTCTGGGCCGCCCTGGGCGAGGTAGGCGTGTGCCTCGGCGGCGATCCCGGCCGGCGTGGTCGACAGCTTCATCAGCTGGGCGTCCGGGGTCTGCTCACCCCCGAGCACGACGACGGGCACGCCCGAGGCCCGCACCGTGTCGAGACCCTCCTGCCAGCTCTGCGGGGTGCCGAGGATGCGCACGACGACGACGGACGCGCCGTCGAGCAGGCCGGGCAGTTCGGTGAGCGGGAGCCGGGCCGGGTTCGCCAGCCGGTAGTCCGCCCCGCTGGCGCGGGCGCTGAGCAGATCGGTGTCCGAAGTGGACAGCAGCAGAATCACGGAGTTCCTCCTCCGGGGTGTCCTCGCCCCGGTTGGTCGGGCGCGCCTGCCGGAGTTCCTGACTCCCGGAGACCTCTCCGGTCACAGTGGCGGGACCGTCCCGGACTTCCACCGGGTTCCTCCACCTGCCGACGCGTGGGTGCGCTCTCACTCTCCGGTGTGCGCCCCCGTGC
Organism: Amycolatopsis sp. NPDC058986; assembly: GCF_042741125.1. Lineage (NCBI taxonomy): Bacteria > Bacillati > Actinomycetota > Actinomycetes > Pseudonocardiales > Pseudonocardiaceae > Amycolatopsis > Amycolatopsis sp. NPDC058986. The sequence goes on from NZ_JBHYJW010000062.1 coordinate 19,987, forward strand.
GTCAAGGTGATGTGCTCGACGGCCCTGTCCGCTTCCGGACGGCCCACCGCCCGCGACGCCGCTCCTCGATAGATTCGGCGACATGACCCACCCCCAAGAGCCCGCGTACCCGGGCGCTGCCGTGCGGCCCCCGAGTGGCGGCACCGCGATCACCACCGCGGTGCTTGCCCTGGTGTGCCTGCCATGGACCTGGTGGGGCATCTACAAGAACATGGATTTCCTGCTCCAGGGCGCGAAGTACCCGTACAGCCTGGCGTTGCACGTCACCGCTTGTGTGCTCGAACTGGTAACGCTCGTGGCGGGCGCCGTGCTGCTGTTCCTGCGCAGCCCGGTGGGGCGGTGGCTGGTCTCGGCCGGGGGCGCGCTGATCGTTCTGCAGGGGGTCATCAGCGTCGTGGTGTTTTCTCTGCTGCTCGGTGGATTCGGCGAGGACGGCATCACCTATCTGGTGGTCGGGCCGCTGATGGTGCTCCCCGCGGTCGCCATGCTGATGCTGGTCGTACTGCCCGCTACCGGCCAGTGGTGCGTGCGGCGCCGTTAGACTCGGCGAGATGATGGGGCGCACCCGGCTACTGCTCGGCGTGACCGGCGCAGTCCTCGCACTGGGCCTGGCCACGACCGTGGTCCTCGTCCGCGGCGAGAGCGAGACGCCGACACCGGTCGCGCATTCCTCCGCCGCGTCGCTCGACTCGCTGGTCGCGGACTTCACCGGCGCGCTTTCCGCCGGTCAGCCCTATCGTCCGCCGGGAGCCGCCGAGCGTCGCGCGGGGCAGGAGGGCTTCACCAAGGTGCTCGATGCGGGCCACGCGACGTCGAGTGCGCTGGACGGTCTCGGCTTCTCGGTGCGGGACGGCGTCGACGCGAAGACCGGTCGGCCCTACACGATCGCGGTCAACGAGTCCGGCACCGAGCGGGCGTGGGGAATGTACGTCATCGATCGTTCGGCGCCGCCGTCCCTGGTGGTCGAGGTCCCGCATCCGGCGTTCGACCTGCACACCGAACTCGCCGGGCTCGACCAGTTCCGGCAGGTGCCCGGCGCGGTGCTGATGATCGCCGGGGCGCACCGGAAGGCGGGTGGCGGCAAGGCCGACGTGGCACACGAGGAGAGCTCGATGTTCCACGTCATCGCGACGACGCTGATGGCGCGCAAGCTCGCGCAGGTGCAGCTGCACGGCTTCGACGACGACAGCCAGCCCGGCACCGACATCGTGCTGTCCACCGGGGCGGGCAAGGCGGGGGACCCGGCGTTCCGCGCCGCGGACCGCCTGATCGCCCATGACTTCGTGGTGTGCCCGGGCTGGGCACAGACCTGCCCCGGGCTGGAGGCCAAGACCAATGTGCAGGGCAAGGCGGCCGCAGCGGCGGGGACGGTGTTCCTGCACGTCGAGATGAGCCGGACGGTGCGGGATTCCGCCACCCGCCGCGCCGACGTCGTGCGGGCGCTGACCGAGGCGAAGCCGGGCAGCTGAGCTCAGGCGGAGCGTTCGCGGTCGCCGATGCGAGGGAAGGGCGCGGTGGAAAAGATGACCTCCACCGCCACCTCGAAGAACTCCGCGATCTTCAGCGCGAGATAGAGGCTCGGGCTGTATTCGCCGCGTTCCAGGTAGCCGATGGTCTGGTAGTGCACGCCCAGCGCCTCGGCCAGCTGACGTCGCGAGATGTTGCGCTCGGCGCGCAGCATCGCGATGCGGTTGTAGACGACCTCGCTCATTTTGCTGCCCTAGCCAATTCGCTGCATCGCCTTTTCCCGTCGTGCCGCCACCGACGACCCGGACTCGCGCCGCGCCATCCTGCGCAGCACGATAGGGGCCAGCGTCAATCCGATCACGGACCACACGACCAGCACGCCGAGGGTCTCCCACGGACGCCAGGACTGCGTGATCTCCACGACGACCGCGCTGTCCGGCAGTAGCGCCGAGCGCATGCCGAGACCGAGCCAGTACATCGGGAACACCTGCGCGATGTACTGGAGCCATTCGGGCAGCGCGGTGATCGGGTAGAAGACCCCGGAGATCGCGCCGAGGCCCATGATCGGGATCATCAGCAACCCCATACTGCGGGGACTGCTGGCCAGCGCGCCGAAGACCGCGCCGAGCGGCAGTGCGGCGAGCAGGCCGAGCGCCAGTACCCACAGCAGGGTCAGCCACGAGGCGAGCCCGCCGGTGGCGAGGCCGTCGAACAGGAACAGCGAGGGCACCAGCGTCACGACGATGCCGAGGACGGCCCCGCAGGAGATCGACACGACCTTGCCGATGAGGTAGCCGAGCATCCCGTTCGGGATCGCCTTGGCCCGCAGCAGCGTGCCGTCCTCCCGTTCCACCGACAGCGCGCCCGCCATCCCGGTCAGGCCGCTGAAGAGCACCCCGGCGCCGAGCACGCTGGGCACGGTGGCGGAGCCGAGGGAGAAGTCCGTTCCCGGCAGTTTCGCGCCCCGCATGAAGACCATGACGACGATGAAGATCAACGTCGGGATGGTCAGGTTGGCGAGGTCCTCCTTGTTGGTCAGCGTCTGCCGGAACTCGATCAGGCCACGCCGGAGACCGGCTCGCGTGGCGATGTTGAGCGGGGTCATCGCGCCCTCACCTTCCGGCCGGCGAAGTCCAGCGCGGCCACGGGCTCGTCGCCCGCCTCGGCCTGGCGGACGAGCGTCATGTACGTGTCTTCGAGCGAGGCCCGGCGGACCTCCAGGTCGCCGATCGCGTCCCCGTACTGCTTGAACAGCTCGTGGACGTACTTGGTCGCCTCGGTGGTGGCGTGCACGAAGCGCTGGCCCTCGCGCGTCCAGCGAACCTCCGACTCCCCTGCGATCTGCCGCGACAGCTGATCGGCCGAGCCGTCCGCGACGATCCGGCCGCCGGCCAGGATGAGGATCCGGTCGGCCAGTTTCTCCGCTTCATCGAGGTCATGAGTGGTCAGCAGGATCGTGATGTCGTCGTCGGCGAGACGGTGCACCAGGTCGTGGAAGGTTCGCCGCGCCTCGGGGTCGAAGCCCGCGGTCGGCTCGTCGAGGAACAGCAGTTCCGGGCGGCCGACGATGCCGATCGCGACGTCGAGCCGCCGCCGCTGCCCGCCGGAGAGCATCCGGATCTTCTTGCCCGCGTGTTCGGTGAGCCCGACGGCGTCGACCAGCTCGTCGGTGTCCCATGGCCGCCGGATCGACGTCGTCGAGTACGGCGCGTAGAACTCACCGAGATGTGCCAGCAGCTCCCGCACCCGCCATTTCCCGTGGTCACGCCAGGATTGCAGGACGACCCCCAGTCGCGCCCGCCAGTCCTCGCCCCCGCGAGCCGGATCCACGCCGAGCACGGACACCGCGCCCGCCGAACGCATCCGGAAGCCTTCCAGGATCTCGATCGTGGTCGTCTTGCCCGCCCCGTTCGGCCCGAGCAGACAGACCACCTCCCCTTTGCCCGCCCGGAAGGCGACGTCGTGCAGCACGTCATTGGTCCCGTACCGCATGCGCAGGCCCTCGACGTGGATCACGTCGCCGGCGTCATGGCTCATCTGTCCTCACCCCCATCTCAGTACTGCGATCGAATGTAGCACACCTACTACATATCATCCGAGCAGTGCTCAGGGGTGCGCCAGCTAGAGTGAGCGCCATGTCCATCCGTGCGCGGGTACGAGCCGACGCGTGCCCCGGGGTTTTCGCCACCCACGACGCCGCGGACGGCCCGCTGGCCAGGGTCCGGCTGCCCGGCGGGGCCGTGACCCCGGCGCAGCTGCGTGCCCTCGCCGACGCCGCCACCGCGTGCGGCGACGGCGACGTCCACCTGACCTCGCGCGGCAACGTCCAGCTCCGGGCGGTGATCCGCCCCGGGCTCCAGTCGCGGTTGAGCGACGCCGGGTTGCTGCCTTCGCTGACGCATGAGCGGGTGCGGAATGTCCTCGCCTCGCCGTGGAGCGGGATCTCCGGTGGGCTCGCCGACGTACGCGGGCTCGCCGCAGCGCTGGACGACGCCGTCTGCGCCCGGCCGGACCTGGCCTCGCTGCCCGGCCGGTTCCTCTTCGCCTTCGATGACGGCCGGGGCGACGTCGCGGGCGAAGCACCGGACGTCTGTTGGATCGCCGTCAGCGCCGAGGAAGGCGCGGTGCTACTCGCCGGCGAGGACACCGGTGTGCGTGTGTCGCGCGAAAGCGCTGTCGACGCGCTGGTGGCGCTCGCGGCCGCGTTCGCCGAGACGCGCGAAACCGCTTGGCGGGTCGGGGAACTCGACGATCCCTCGACGCTGCTCTTGGCCTTGGACTTCGGTACGCGCACGGCTCCGACGTCATGGCAAGGCGCCCCGGACGACCGGATCGGCGCGGTGCAGGGGAACGACGGCGATGCGATCGGGGCGGCCCCGCGCTTCGGGCAGCTGACGGCCACGCAACTGCGCCTGCTGGCCGACGTCGCGGAGCACGCCGTGGTGACGCCATGGCGCACGATCGTGCTGCCAGGGGTCGGCGCGAACGCGCGGAAAGCGTTGGCGGGGGCGGGGTTCTTGACCGATCCGGCCGATCCGCGGCTGGGGGTCAGCGCGTGCGTCGGACGTCCCGGCTGCGCGAAGTCCCGTGCCGACGTCCGTGCCGACGCCGTCCGGTTGCCCGGCGATGTGCGGGCGCACGTTTCGGGGTGTGAGCGACGCTGCGGGAAGCCGTCCCGGTCACATCTCGACGTCGTGGCCGTCGAGGGCGGCTACCGTGTCGACGGCACCTGGGTCCCGGTGGAGCAGCTGGGCGAAATGGCGGTACGAAAGGGAAACACGTGATCGATTACCTCCGGGACGGGGCCGAGATCTACCGGCACTCGTTCGCCACGATCCGCGAGGAGGCGGATCTGGCGATCCTGCCCGACGACGTCGCGGGCATCGCGGTGCGGATGATCCACGCCTGCGGGATGGTCGATCTGGTCGACGACCTGCGGTACACGCTCGACGTCGTCGAGTCGGGCCGCGCGGCACTGGAAGCCGGAGCGCCGATCCTGTGCGACGCCAAGATGATCGCCAGCGGGGTGACCCGCAAACGGCTGCCTGCCGCCAACGAGGTTCTGTGCACTTTGGACGATCCGAGCGTGCCGGGGATCGCCGAGCGGCTGGGCACCACGCGGTCGGCCGCCGCGCTGGAGCTGTGGCGGGACAAACTCCCCGGGTCCGTGGTGGCGATCGGGAACGCGCCGACCGCGTTGTTCCGGCTGCTGGAACTGCTCGACGAGGGTATCGGGGCGCCTGCCGCGATCATCGGCGTCCCGGTCGGCTTCGTCGGCGCTGTGGAGTCCAAAGTGGAATTGGCGAAGCACGCGCCCGCGCCGTATCTGGTCGTGCACGGACGGCGGGGCGGCAGTGCCATGGCGGTCGCGGCGATCAACGCACTCGCGAGCGTCGTCGAATGAGCGTCACCTTGGGAAAGCTGTACGGCGTCGGCCTCGGCCCCGGCGACCCCGAACTCATGACGGTCAAGGCCGCGCGGCTGATCAACGAGGCCGATGTGATCGCCTACCACAGCGCGCGGCACGGCCGCAGTATCGCGCGCTCGGTCGCCCAGCCCTACCTGCGCGAGGGGCAGATCGAGGAGAAGCTGGTCTACCCGGTCACCACCGAAACCACCGATCACCCCGGCGGGTACGAGGGCGCGATCGCGGACTTCTACGAGCTGAGCGCGAAACGGCTCGCCGAACACCTCGACGCCGGGCGCGACGTCGTCGTGCTGTGCGAGGGCGATCCGTTTTTCTACGGCTCGTACATGTACATGCACGAGCGGCTCGCCGGGCGCTATGAAGCGACCGTGGTCCCGGGCGTCACGTCCGTGAGCGCGGCGTCGTCGGTGCTGGGTCGTCCGCTGGTGCAACGCGACGAGGTGCTCACCGTGCTGCCCGGCACGCTGCCCGCGCCGGAACTCGCCCGGCGCCTCGCCGACACCGAGGCCGCCGCGGTACTCAAGCTGGGCCGGACCTTCGGCAACGTGCGTGACGCGCTGGCCGAGGCGGGGAAACTCGACGACGCCTGGTACATCGAACGCGCGACCTGGGGACAGCAGCGAGTGGCGCCGTTCGCGGACGTCGACCCCGAGTCGGTGCCGTACTTCTCACTGGCCCTGTTGCCCAGCCCGGCCTATGCGTCCCGTGTGGACGGTGAGCCCGCGGAAACCCCTGCGCCGCCTGCCGAGCAGGTCACCGGCGGTGAGGTGGTCGTGGTCGGGCTCGGCCCGGCGGGGCCGCGGTGGCTGACCCCGGAGGCCGAAGCCGAACTGGCGGCCGCCGAGCACATCGTGGGATACGGCCCCTACGTCGCCCGCGTCCCGCAGCGCGCGGGCCAGCAACGGCACGCGTCGGGAAACCGCGTCGAGGCCGACCGGGCCGTCGAGGCCCTCGAACTGGCCGCCGGGGGAGCGCGGGTCGCGGTGGTGTCCTCCGGTGATCCCGGGGTGTTCGCGATGGCCTCCGCCGTGCTGGAGCAGGTGTCGGCAGGGCACGGCGCCGGGGTGCGGGTGCGGATCGTGCCGGGTGTGACCGCCGCGCAGGCCGCCGCGTCGAAGGTCGGTGCCCCGCTAGGGCACGACTACTGCGTGCTCTCGTTGTCCGATCGCCTCAAGCCGTGGGAGATCATCGAACGCCGGCTCGACGCCGCCGGTGCCGCGGATCTCGTGCTGGCGCTGTACAACCCGGCCTCGCGCACCCGGAAGACGCAACTCTCGGACGCCCGCGATGTGCTGCTGCGGCACCGGTCCCCGGACACTCCGGTCGTCGTCGCCCGTGACGTCGGCGGGCCGGAGGAGGACGTCCGCGTGACGACGCTGGGCGGGCTCGATCCGTCCACTGTGGACATGCGCTGCCTGCTGATCGTCGGTTCGTCGAAGACCAGGGTGGACGACGGGTTCGTCTGGACGCCCCGCAGCTACTAGCCCGGGCTGGGCTGAAGGGGACTTTCCTCGCATCGCATGCGAGGAAAGTCCCCTTCAGCTCGCGTCGGGAAATCACTCGAACGGGTATTTGTCAGGCGGCGGGCAGCCGGGAGAGCGCGGTGTGGGCGAGGCTCTTCGCCGCCGAGCAGAGATCGGGGTTCGCGATGGCCCGGACCGTGACGGCCAGCGTGTCCGGGCCGCTGCCCAGCTGCACGTACAGCGCGCACTGTGGGGGCTGCTTCTGCGAGGAGTCGCCGAGCAGCGCGGCGCGGCCCTCGAACTTGGTCGCGACGCCCTGCCCGACCGGGAACACCGTCAGATAGCGGATACCGACCAGCCCACCGTCCGAAGTGGAATAGCCGCAGGCGGTGGGTGGCTTGGTGGTGGTCTCGTCCCTGGTCAGCGGCTTGCCGACGGCGGACTGGGCCTCCTGCTGGGTCACCAGGGTGGCGCAATCCGGCTTGGATCCGGGATTGGCCGGCGTGCTCGAAGCGGGCGAGGACGCGGAACCGCTCGGTGTGGTCGCCGTTCCCGAATCGCCGGAACACGACGCGCACAGTAGCGACAAGCCCAGTATCCCGGCGGCGAAAGCGCGATCGACCCTCAGCATGCCGGGGATGCTAACAGCCCGCGCCAATCGGCGTCGGACTTCGAGTTGACACCCTGTCGGCGGGTGCACATACTGCGCCGAAAGGGGCCGCCGACAAGGGGATTCACGTGAAAAGCCACGTTACGCGGATGTACGAGTTCGGCGTTTATCTCACTGCCGTCGCCGACGACTTTTCCACCGTGCAGTCGTACATCAGAGACGAGCCGACCAACAAATCCGGCTTCACCGGGCTGCTCGAACCACTGCAGGCGGCGATGGATCTGCTCAACAGCGTGTGCGTCGAAGTGAACAAGCAGTTCGACGAGAAATTGTGCGGCCTGGCCATGGGAGTCCAGACCGCGGCACACGCCTATGGCGAGGTCGACTACCAGGCCGCCGGCACGGTCACGGAAGCGGGCGGTGGCTCCTGACATGGCGACCGCCTACGACAGCACGCCGAACGTCTACGGCGACTGGAAGGACGTCGAAGCGATCAACCCCAAGGTGCCCGAGGTGGCGACCACTCATCTCGGGGACGTGGTCAGCGGGAACTTCCCGATCGCGGGCGCGGTCAACTGGATCTACCAGCACATCATCGGGCCGATGGTCGGCACCGGCGACAAGGATCTGTTCGACCTGCTGATCAAGCCGCTGACCGGGGATTTCAACCGGATCAGGGCCAACGGCGACGCGTGGGCCACCACCGGGGACATGTACTGGACGATCGCCGGGAACCTCGGCCAGAACAGCGCGAAACTCGTCGAGACCGACTGGCAGGGCGAGGCGGCGGACGCGTTCAACGGCCTCGTCCAAAGTGTCTGGACGGGCGCGCTCTATGTCGCGGAACAGTGCTGCAAATGGATGAAGAAGGGGTTCGACAAACTCGCTGACGTCTCGATCAAACTCGCCACCCGGGGTGTCCAGCTGCTCGAGAAGATCTTCGATCTCCTGGGAAAACTGGCCAAGAAGGTGATTCCCGGCTGGGGTCAGCTGTGGTCGATCTTCGATTGGGTCGCGAGCGGTTTCGAAGACACGCCGTATGTTCACGAGGCGCAGGAAATCGTCAGTCTCATCCAGACGGTGATCGGGCTGTACGACTCGCTCAAGAAGCTGGTCCAGGGCATCGAGGGCTACCTGAAGAACATCGACACGATCAAGGAAGCCATCGGGAAAGTGCCCGAGGTCAACAACACCCACGACGCGGTGCAGCTGGGCAGGCAGTTCCGGGATGCCAAAAAGGACATGGACGAAAAGCGGAAGCAGGTCGACGACTCCGCCAAGGACATCGACAAGAAGCTCGGCGATCTCGACAAATACGGCCAGGAAGCACACTAGGGGGAGACCATGGCACAGCTGCCGAACTGGGCGCTGAACTGGAAGACCGACGACATGGTCGCCGCCGAGCACACGCTCGACGACGCCGCGGACCAGGCCGAGACGGCCATGGCGGAAGCCGACCGGACGCTCTACGAGGTCGAGTCGAACGAACGTCCGGTGACGCCCGAAGAAGCCGAAATGATGAAGCAGTACGCGTCGAGCGACAAGGCGCCGCCGGAATGGCGGGAGCTGGCGCGGCGCGTCGAACGCGGCGAGTTCGGCTGGACCGACTACCTGCAGGGCAAGCTGGATCGCGACCCCGGCGTGGTCGCCGCGCTGGACGCCTCCGTCCGCCAGGCGGAGGAAATCGAACCCGGCTCCGCTCCGCCCGCCGCTGAGGCCCCGGGCGGCCGGGCCGCTCCGCCGCGTCCGGGACGGCACCGTCGTGACGAGGGTGACGAGGAGGAAGACCTCTCGGAACGCGACTGGTTCTCCTGACCCGCTTCCGGCTCCGCTCCCGAGGCGGCTCGAACGCCCCAATGTGGCATTGGGTGCGTGCGGTAAGGCTGGACGCGAAGCGTCTCCGTTGAGGGTGGTGGTGGGGGCAAGGGCGGAGCACCGAACGCCACATTGGGGCGCAACACAGAAGCGCCCCGGAGAAACGAGAACTACCGCGTCGCGTCCTTGCCGTTGGGCTGGCGTGGGCCGGGGCCGGGGGACCACCAGCCGGGGACGGTCTTCTCGCCGTGGAGCACCGTCGGCGCGATGCCCTCGGTGAACGGTTCGATCTGCAGCAGCTGGCCCCACGACTGATACGGCTGCCCGATCAGGTAACTCGGCACCTCGGGTTCCTTGGCGACCTCCTCCAGCCAGCCGGTCGGGCCGCCGTTCGGGCTGGCCGCCCAGTCCGCTTCGTCGGCGAGGCGGCCCGCCGTGATGCGGTAGGCGGGCATGGCGGAGATCCCGTCGTGCGAGGTCACCGGGTTCACGCACGGGTAGACGAACGACGCGGGCCAGTCGACGTAGACCGGTTTGTCGCCGATCTTCTCGGTGAGCGTGGTGAACGTCGGGACGCGCGGGGCCGACGCGGCGATCCAGCCGTCCTCGGTGAGGTCGTCGTCGACCATGTTGATCCGTACCGCGTTCGTCTCGGGCGGCAGGTCGCGCAGGTTGATGCGGGTGTCGTTCCAGCTGCCGGTGCCCGCGCCGGGCGGCAGCACGAACTGGCTGCGCAGGACCTTGACACCCGCGGGGGTGTTGACGCCGTAGTCGAGGCTCACCGACGTCGGCCGCTTCGCCGCGCCCGCCGTGGCGACGACGATCTGCCCGTCGGCGGGTTTCTCGGCCAGTGCGTACCAGTCGCTGCGCAGTCGTCCGGCGCGTGTCTCCTGGTCGAGGTAGCTCGACCACATCGGCACCTGGTCCGGCGTGAATCCGTGCGGCGGCTCGGCGAGCGGGTCCTTGTCGTCGACCGGGCGCGTGTGGAACCCGGTCTGCACGCGGCCGTTGTCCGGTTCGGGTGGCGGCAGCGGCGAGTTCGGCGGCGGGGGCGTGGTCTTGGGCGGCACGGTCCGCTGCTCGGTCTGCGGGTGCAGGATGCTGGTGGCCGCGTCGCGTTCCACCATGACGCGGTCGGAGAGGTTGCAGCTCTTGCCGAACAGGTGCCCGAAGTTGGCCGCGCCGAGGCTGTAGCTGCCCGCCTGGTTGTGCATCGCCCACGCCATCGTGACGAACTCGCCGCCGGCGACCAGGCCACAGACCACCACGAGCGACAGCGAGCCCAGCTTCAGCGCGCGCCCCCGTCTTTCCTGCGGCCCGACCAACGCGCCGGGCCGATGCGCGCGGACGTTCTCGACGAACGCGTACACCCCGGCGATCCCGGCCGCGACCAGCAGGATCGTCGACAGCGGGATCCCGCCGATCGACGGCGCGACGCTGGTCCACTGCACCCCGAGCCGCGAGACGAACCAGTACGTGTTCGGGCCGGTCGCGGCGAGCGCGCCGACCACGAGCAGCCCGGCGAGGAAGGCCGCGCGGTTGCGTTTCGACCGCAGCACGGTCGAACTGGTCGCGAGCGCGGTCAGCGCCGCCATCGACGCGCCGACCGCGGCGAACGCGCCGAAGTGGTGGGTCCACTTGGTCGGGGTCAGCGCCAGCAACAGGAAGAACAACGCCGTCGTGCCGATCAGCCGCCGCGCGGGGCCGAGCGACGCGCCGGGGATCCGGCCGCGCCGCAGCAGCACGACCAGGCAGGTCACCGTGCACAGCAGCACCAGCAGCACGGGGAAGCGGCGCGGCGCCGAGCCGTCCGGCAGGCTCTCGAACAGCAGCTGGTAGCGCGCGAACTCCTGGAACCACGACAGGTTCGGGCCGACCTGGGCGCGCAGCCGGGTCGCCTCCTGCACGGTGGCGAACGTCTGGTCCGCGAACATCACGACGAGCACCAGGAACCCGGCCGCGGCGACCGGCGCGAGCACCGTCGTCCAGCCGTTCTCCGCGCGCTGGCGCAGCAGTTTGAACAGCGGCCGGGCGGCGACGAGGAACGGCGCGACGGCGATCAGCCCGGTCGGCGTCGCGGCCAGGGTGAACGCCGCAGCGGTCAGCCCGAGGCACAGCGGCAGCAGACGGCGCGTGACGAGCGCGCGTTCGACCGCGCAGATCGCCAGCAGCGAACCGAGCGCCGCGACCGGCTCCGGCCGGACGCCGTTGTTGTAGGGCATCCACCAGACCAGGAACACCGCCGCCGCGGCCCAGCCCGCCGCGCGGCTCGTGCGGACCTGGGTGCCCAGCCGGGGCATGACCTCGCGGCTGATCAGCAGCCAGGACAGGCAGCCGAGCAGGAACGACGGCAGCCGGATCCACGGCGGCACCGTGGACACGTGCGTCATCAGCTCGTAGACGTGGTAGAACCAGCCGAACGGCGCCTCCGCGACGCCGAACCAGCGGTGGTAGTTGGTGAGGAAACCGGTCTGCTCGGTGACCCTGGCCATCGTGAGGATGTAGCCGTCGTCCGAGGTCACCGGCCCGATGAAGACCCACGCGCCGAGCGCGGCGAACACCGTCGCGTCGCGGGCGGTCAGCCGCCACCAGCCGACCGGCGCCCAGCGCGGCGCCCGTCTCGCGAAGCCGGAGTCGAGCCGCCAGATCGCGATCATGCAGCCGATCATGGAGATCACCGCGAGGATGCCGACGATGATCTTCAGCGTGGTCGGCGAGGTCTGGTAGCGCGTGTCCGGGACGACCGAAACGTGCAGCCCGGCGATCGGGTCGCGGCCGGAGTTGATCGAGGAGTAGATGCCGACCACCCGCGGCCGGACGTCTCCGGTCGTGTGGAACACCGGAGTGCCGGCGACGGAGATGGTCATCTGCGTCGCGTCGGAATGCACCGCCACGTCGCAGCCCTGCGAGGGCAGTGGCTGCTGGACGATCTGCTGGCCGTGGCTGGACGCGAGCAGCACGCCGTTGTCGACGCGCACCTGCATGCCGACGCCCTTGCCCGCGCGCGGGTCGGTGCGCCCGTCCGGCACGGTGGCGAACAGCAGTGCGGGGCCGTTGGTGCGCGCGTCCAGCGAGTGGATCGTGGCGCACGGCAGCGCGACGCGCATGTCCTCGGCCCAGTACCCGGTCAAGGGCGCGTTGACGGAGCGGGTGTCGTTGCCTGTCGGCCAGACGACCTCCGCGGTGTCCTGCACCACCGGCAGGAAGGGGAAAGCCAGCGCGCACAAGGCGGAGAGCAACCCCAGCGTCACAGCGATCAACCGCATCGGCGCAACGCTAATGGGTCTGATCGGCCGTGTTACGCCGACCCCGGGTCACGCGGGGTGAAACGTTCGTGGTGTAAAGCCGCGGTCAAGGGCCTGCGGCTACGCCAGCCGTGGCGTTCGAGATCCGGGACCTCGGCGAGCGCGGTCACCGGCCCGACACACAGCCAGGCGACCGGGCGGATGCCGCCGGGGATCTCGAGCAGATCGGCCAGGAACGGTTCGCGGTAGAAGCTGACCCAGCCGACGCCGAGGCCTTCCGCGGTCGCGGCGAGCCACAGGTTCTGGATCGCGAGGCACACCGAGTACAGCCCGGCGTCGGCGATGGCGTGCCTGCCCAGCACGTCCGGCGCTCCGCGCGCCGGGTCGTAGGTGACGACGATGCCGAGCGTGGCGTCGAGAATGCCTTCGATCTTGATCTTCTGGAACGCCCCGGCGCGGTCCTTGTCGAGCGACGCGGCGAAGATCTCGCGCTCGTCGTGGACGTGCTTCGCGAAGGCCTCGCGGGTGGTGACGTCGCGGACCAGCACGAAGTCCCACGGCTGGCTGAGCCCGACACTGGGCGCGGCGTGCGCGGCGGACAGGATGCGGTGCAGGACGTCGTCGTCGATCGGGGCGCCGGTGAACTCGCCGCGGACGTCCCGGCGGCGGTAGAGCGTCTCGTAGAACGCGTCCAACTCAGTCATGGTTCAGCACCCACTCGACGGCTTCGCGGACGGTGCCGACGGTCTCGGCCTCCGGGCGCGGCGGCCTGCGGACCACGACCACGGGCAGCCCGAGCTCCCGCGCCGCGCGGAGTTTGGCATCGGTGTGCGTGCCGCCGCTGTCCTTTGTGACCAGGACGTCGATGTGGTGCTCGCGCAGCAGCGACCGTTCGGAGTCCACTGTGTACGGTCCGCGATCGAGGAGGATCTCGTGCTCGCGCGGCAGCGGCGGCTCGGGCGGGTCGACGCAGCGGATGAGGAACCACAGGCCGTCCAGCCCGGCGAACGCCGCGAGCCCCTGCCGTCCGCTGGTCAGGAACACCCGGCGGCCGAGCGCGGGGAGCCGCGCGGCGGCGTCGGCGAGGTCGTCCGCCCAGTGCCAGACGTCGCCGGGCTGCCGCTGCCAGCCGGGACGTGCGAGCCGCAGCAACGGGACGCCGGTGCGTCGCGTGGCCTCGGCGGCGTTCGCGCCGATGCGCTCGGCGAAGGGGTGCGTCGCGTCCACGACAGCGCTGACGTCGTTGTCCCGTAGCCACTGCACGAGCCCCTCGACACCGCCGAAGCCGCCGACGCGCACTTCGCCCTCGGGCAGCCGGGGCCGTGCCACCCGCCCCGCCAGCGACGACACCACCCGCACCTCACGCTCCACCAGCTCGGCGGCCAGCTCCCGCGCCTCCGCCGTCCCGCCCAGGATCAGCAGCGGTCTCTGAAGGCCACCTTCAGGGAACTCAAGTCCCTCAAGGTGGCCTTCAGAGACATTCGGGTCACTCACAGGGAGTCCGGTTGGGAGCGGCGGTCCCGGGTGGCCGAGTAGAGGAAGCTGTCCGGGAAGCCCTCAGCGGCGAGCACCCGGCCGACGAAGATCGTCGCCGCGCGCGTCATCCCGGCCGCCCGCGCCTGCGACGCGATGTCGGACAACGTCCCCCGCACGACGGTCTCGCCGGGCTGGGTGGCAAGCGCGACGACGGCCGCCGGGCAGTCCGCCCCGTAGTGCGGGATCAGCTCGGCACACACCCGCTCGATGTGGTTGATCGCCAGGTGCAGCGCCAGTGTCGCCCCGCTGACCGCGAAGTTCGCCAGCGTTTCCCCCGACGGCATCGACGTCGACCGCGCCTGCGCCCGTGTGATGATCAGGCTCTGGCCCACCTCGGGCACCGTCAGCTCCCGCCCGAGTACCGCCGCCGACGCCGCGAAGGCGGGTACGCCCGGCACCATCGCGTACGGCACGCCGGCGTCGTCGAGACGTCGCATCTGCTCCGCGACAGCGCTGTACAGCGACGGATCGCCCGAGCACAGCCGCGCGACGTCGTGACCGCCCTCGTGCGCCGAGACCATTCGCGCGACGATCTCGTCCAGCGACAGGTTCGCCGTGTCGATGACCACTGCCTCCGGAGGGCAGTACTCCAGCAGGTCGGGCGGCGTCATGCTGCCCGGGTACAGGCAGACGTCGCAGCGGGCCAGCAGATCACGGCCGCGTACGGTGATCAGGTCCGCGGCGCCCGGTCCGGCGCCGATGAAGTGCACGGTCACTTGATCTTGCACCACTGGGTCACGGTCCGCGACGGCTTCCAGCCGTCGTAGTGGCCGAGCGGTTCGATGCGCTGCACCGAGATCCGGGTCAGTTCGCCGCCGTACCGCCGGTGCGCGTCGGCGAGCACCCACTCGCCCTGCAGCGTCACCGCGTGCGCGACGATCCGCGACGCGTTTTCGACGCAGCCGGTGATCAGATCGGGAGTCGTCAGGGCACCGCCGATGAAGATCGCGTCCGGCGTGGGCAGGGGCACCAGCGCTTCCGGGATCAGCCCGCAGACCACTCGCAGTCCGGGGACGCCGAGCTTGTAGGCATTGCGCTCGATGCGGTCGGCCCGCGAGCTGACCCCCTCGATCGCGATCGCGCGGTTCAGCGGGTGCATGCGCGACCATTCGATCGCGATGCTGCCCGCGCCCGCGCCGACGTCCCACAGCAGTTCGCCGGGCGACGGCGCGAGCCGGGCCAGCGCGGAAACGCGCAGGTCGCGTTTGGTGATCTGACCATCGTGTTCGTACGCGTCGTCCGGCAGGCCGATCAGCGGCAGGATCTTCCCCGGGGTGCCGACGCAGTCGATCGCGAACACCGTCAGCGGCCCGGGGTCGTGCTCCCAGCCGTCGGAGATCCGCTCGTCGGGGCCACCGAGATTTTCCAACGCCCGTAACGTGCTCTTGGCGAACTTCCGCGACTTCAGCAGTTTCCGCAGCGCGGTGGCCTTCGCGCCGAGAACGAGCACCTTCCGCCCCGGGGCCAGCGCCAGCCCGACACGCTCGATGTCGCGGCCCACCACCGAAACCACCTCGGTCTGCTCGGCGGACCAGCCGAGCCGTGCGCGGGCCAGCGTCACCGACGACAGCGTCGGCAGGACCTGGATGTCGTAACCGCGCTCGATCAGCGTCGTGCCGATACCGGACAGCAGCGGGTCACCACTGGCGAGCACGCAGATCCGGCGGTCGAAGTACTCGGCGAGGAAGCCGTCGAGCTTGGACAGCAGGCGGGCGGGCCACTCGACGGCGTCGGCTTCCACCTCGGGCGGCAGGTAGGCGAGCTGCCGCGCACCGCCGATGACGACGTCGGCCGAGAGCACAATGGTCCTGGCCTCCTCGGACAGGCCGCTCCAGCCGTCGGCGCCGATACCGACCACGGGGAAGGGTGATTTTTCGCGCACGCTGAGGCAGGCTAGTCGACCCCGCTCCTGTGCGATGATCGGCCGGAAGCCGAGTCGCCAGCCGCGAGGAGCGCCGTTGAAGCCGTACCCGTTCACCGCCGTCGTCGGGATGCCGGACCTGCGTCTGGCGCTGGTGCTCTCCTCGATCTCGCCCGCCGTCGGCGGAGTGCTGGTGCGCGGGGAAAAGGGCACCGCGAAGTCGACCATGGTGCGTGCGCTCGCCGGACTGCTGCCGAGCGTCGACGTCGTCGACGGCTGCCGCTTCTCGTGCGACCCGGTTTCACCCGATCCGGCGTGTCCGGACGGCCCGCACGACGGCGCCGCGGCACATCGCAGGCCCGCGCGGCTGGTCGAGCTGCCGGTCGGCGCGGCCGAGGACAGGGTGATCGGCTCGCTGAACCTGGAGCGCGCGCTTTCCGAGGGAATCACCGACTACCAGCCGGGTCTGCTCGCCGCGGCGCATCGCGGGCTGCTCTACGTCGACGAGGTCAACCTCCTGCACGATCACCTCGTCGACGCGCTGCTCGACGCCGCCGCGATGGGCCGCGCGACGGTCGAACGCGAGGGCGTCTCGGTGTCGCACGCGGCGCGGTTCGTGTTGATCGGCACGATGAACCCGGAGGAGGGCGAGCTGCGCCCGCAGCTGCTCGACCGGTTCGGGCTCACCGTCGAGGTCGCCTCCAGTCGTGACCCGGAACAGCGCGTCCAGGTCGTCCGGCGGCGGCTGGCCTACGAGGCGGATCCGGATGCCTTCGCCGCGGAGTACGCCGATGAGGACGCGCGGCTGGCGGCGGACATCGAAGCGGCGCAACGGCTTCTGCCCTCGGTGAAGCTCACGGACGAGGCGCTGCGGCAGATCGCCGAGGTGTGCGCGTCGTTCGAGGTCGACGGGATGCGGGCGGACATCGTCACCGCGCGGACCGCCGTCGCGCACGCGGCGTGGGCGGGCCGCGACGAAGTGTCCACAGAGGACATCCGGGTGGCGGCGCGGCTCGCCCTGCCGCACCGGCGCCGCCGGAATCCCTTCGACGCGCCGGGAATCTCCGAGGAGCAGCTCGAACAGGCGTTGCAGGACGCGCAACCCGACGAACCAGGACCACCGGAGGGGCCCGACGATGACGGGCCGGGTTCCGGATCGACGCCACCGTCCACTGAGGACGCGACGGGCGGACCCAGCGGTGACGCCCAGCAGGGTGACACCGGCGGCCGGCCCGGCGGGGAGCGGCAGCACGGCATGGCCGAGCGCGCCGGAAAGGCTTTCCGCGCAAGGACTTTCGAGGTCAAGGGTACCGGCGAGGGGGAGCGCGGACGGCGTTCGCGGGCCATCACCGACAACGGCCGGACGATCGGCGTGCAGCCGTCGAGCGTGCGCGAGGGGCGTCCGCATCTGGTCGCGACCGTCCGCGCGGCCGCTCCGCACCAGCGGGCACGGGGCCGCGACGGTGGCGGACTGCGCGTGCGGAAACAGGATCTGCGGTTCGCCCGGCGTGAAGGCAGGGAAGGCAATCTCGTGCTGTTCTGCGTCGACGCGTCCGGCTCGATGGGCGCCCGCGCCCGCATGCGCGAGGTCAAGACCGCGGTGCTTTCCCTGCTGCTGGACGCTTATCAGCGCCGGGACAAGGTCGGCATGGTGACCTTTCGTGGCGGTGGTGCGGAACTCGCGTTGCCGCCCACCATCAGCGTCGACGCCGCGGCGTCCCGTTTGGACGAACTTCCCACCGGTGGCCGTACCCCACTGGCCGAAGGACTCCTTGAAGCCGCACGAGTCCTGCGTGTCGAAGCGATCCGTGATCCCCGCCGGCGTCCGCTGCTGATCGTGGTCACCGACGGGCGTGCCACCAGCGGCGCCGACGCCGTCGCGCGTTCGCACGCGGCCGCCGGGCTGCTCGCCGACGTCACCGCGGTCGTGATGGACTGCGAAAACGGCAAGATGCGGCTGGGACTCGCCGCGGAACTCGCCGACCACCTCGGCGCCGACCACGTTCCGCTCACCGAGGTCGCCGCCGACGCGCTCGCCGGCGCGGTGCGCGCCCGCACGTCCGGGAGGGCTGCCTGATGCCGCAAGGAAAACCCGCCGTCGTCCCGCAGGACGGCCTCACCACCCGCCAGCGCCGCAACCGGCCGCTGCTCGCCGTGCACACCGGCGAGATGAAGGGGAAGTCGACCGCGGCGTTCGGAATGGCGCTGCGCGCGTGGAACCAGGGCTGGTCGATCGGCGTGTTCCAGTTCGTGAAGTCGGCGAAATGGCGAGTCGGGGAGGAAGCCGCGTTCCGCGCGCTCGGGAAACTGCACGAGGACACCGGCCAGGGCGGACCGGTGGAATGGCACAAGATGGGCGAGGGCTGGAGCTGGACGCGCAAGTCCGGCACCGAAGAGGACCACGCCGAAAACGCGAGGGAAGGCTGGGCGGAGATCAAACGTCGCCTCGCCGCGGAAACCCACGACTTCTACGTGCTCGACGAATTCAGCTATCTGCTCAAATGGGGCTGGCTCGCGGTGGACGACGTGGTGTCCACATTGGAGTCCCGGCCCGGTCATCAGCATGTCGTGATCACCGGCCGTTACGCGCCGCCGGAACTGATCGAGGCCGCCGATCTGGTCGCCGAGATGACCAAGGTGAAACACCCGATGGACGCGGGGCAAAAGGGCCAGCGGGGCATCGAATGGTAGCGAGAGTGGTCATCGCCGCGCCCGGTTCGGGGCACGGCAAGACCACGATCGCGGCCGGGCTGATGGCGGCCCTGCGCGCGGCGGGGCATCGGGTGTCCGGGCACAAGGTCGGCCCGGACTTCATCGACCCGGGCTACCACGCGCTCGCCACCGGCCGCCCCGCCAGGAACCTCGACCCGTTCCTGCAGGGCGAGGAGCAGCTGGTTCCCTTGCTGCGTCACGGTTCCTCGGGCGCGGATATCGCCGTCATCG
Source organism: Amycolatopsis sp. NPDC058986 (assembly GCF_042741125.1). Taxonomy (NCBI): domain Bacteria; kingdom Bacillati; phylum Actinomycetota; class Actinomycetes; order Pseudonocardiales; family Pseudonocardiaceae; genus Amycolatopsis; species Amycolatopsis sp. NPDC058986. The sequence goes on from NZ_JBHYJW010000062.1 coordinate 38,855, forward strand.
AGGGCGTCATGGGCCTGTTCGACGGCGCGCTCGGTACCGAGGGCTACGCGTCGACGGCGCATGTCGCGCGCCTGATCGACGCTCCGGTGATCCTCGTCGTCGACGCCTCGGCGGCGAGCCGCAGCGTGGCCGCGACCGTGCTGGGCTTCGCGAACTACGACACCCGCGTCCGGCTCGCCGGGGTCATCCTCAACAAGCTGGGCTCGCAGCGGCACGAGGACGAAATCGCCACCGCGCTGGAGGCGACCGGTGTGCCGCTGCTGGGTGCCTTGCGCCGCAACGATTCCATCCACGCCCCGAGCCGTCACCTCGGCCTCGTCCCCGCCGCGGAACGGGCCTCGGAGTCGCGGCGCGTGCTGCCGGAACTCGCCTCGTGGGTCGCCGGCGGTGTCGACCTCGACGCCGTGGTGCGGGTCGCGCACCGGGCGCCCGCGCTGACGGGGGAGTCGTGGAGTCCGGGGCCGGAGCACGACGGCCCGCGTGCCACGATCGCCGTGGCGGCGGGCCCCGCCTTCACCTTCCGCTACACCGAAACCGCCGAACTCCTGGCCGCTCGCGGAATCGACGTCGTCGATGTGGACCCCTTGCAGGACAAGGCTTTGCCGCCGGGGTGCGCGGGGCTCTACTTCGGCGGCGGGTTCCCGGAGGTGCACGCCGCCGAGCTTTCGTCCAATGTGGAGCTTCGCGCGGAGGTCGCCGCCGCGATCGGCGAGGGGATGCCGGTGAGCGCGGAATGCGCGGGCCTGCTGTACCTGTGCCGTTCGCTGGACGACATGCCCATGGTGGGCGCCGTCGATGCCACGGCGGTCATGACGAAACGTGGGAAGCTCGGCTACCGCAAGGCTGTCGCGGTCGCCGACAACGTGCTCGCCGTGGCCGGTCAGCGCGTCACCGGCCACGAGTTCCACCGCACCGAAATCGCCCCAGCGCACGGTGACACCGCCGCGTGGGGCTGGGACCGCGTGCTCGACGGCTTTGCCTCGCCCAACCTGCACGCCTCGTATCTGCACGTCCACTGGGCCGGATATCCGGCGCTGGCGGACCGTTTCGCCTCGCACGTCCACAGGCATGCCCTGGTCGCGGCTCATGACTGAGTACGACCTCCATCATCACGGCGATCGCGAGGTCGGCGACGGCCTCGTCGACCTCGCGGTGAACGTCCGGCTCCCGGCGCCGCCACCGTGGCTGCGTGCCGAACTCGCCGCCGCGCTGGACGATCTGGCCGCCTATCCCGATGCCGCGCCCGCCACGGAAGCCGTCGCGCGACGTCATGGGCGCGACCCGGAGGACGTGCTGGTGACCGCTGGGGCCGCGGAGGCGTTCACACTGCTCGCGTCGGCCTTTAAACCACGTCACGCCGCGGTGGTGCATCCGCAGTTCACCGAACCTGAGGCCGCGTTGCGGGCTGCCGGGCACGACGTCGAACGCGTCGTACTGTCCGCAGTGGACGGTTATCGACTGGACCCCGGTGCGGTTTCCCCAGACGCTGATCTCGTCTTCGTCGGCAACCCCACGAACCCGACATCGGTGCTGCATCCGGCGTCCACGCTGCGTTCGCTGGCGCGCCCCGGGCGGGTGCTCGTGGTGGACGAGGCGTTCCTCGACGCGATCCCCGGCGAGGAGGAAAGCGTTGCCGGAGAGCGGATTCCGGGCGTGGTGGTGCTGCGCAGCCTGACCAAGACGTGGGGGCTGGCCGGGCTACGAGCGGGCTACGTCCTCGGTGAGCCGTCGCTGATCTCGCGGCTGCGCGCGGTCCAGCCGCCGTGGTCAGTGTCCACTTTGGCCGCTGTGGCCACGGTCGCCTGCTGCCGCCCCGCCGCGCTGGAGGAGGCGGAAAAGCTGGCCGTGGCGGCGGAAGCCGACCGGGAATACCTCGTGTCCCGGTTGGCCGAGGCCGGGATCGACGTGCTCGGCGACCCGCGCGGCCCGTTCGTCCTCATCCGTGTCCCCGGCGGGGCGGACGTCCGGCTGCGGCTGCGCGAGATGGGTTACGCCGTCCGCCGCGGCGACACCTTTCCCGGGCTGGGGCCGGACCACCTGCGGCTCGCGGTCCGGGATCGCGCCACGACCGATGCCTTCCTCGAAATTCTCCGTCGCGTTCGGTGAGCCCTGCCCGATAGCTTCTGGTCATGAACAACCCTTACGGCACCCATCCCGCGGCGCTGGTCTACTTGCTCGACGCCATCGGCCCGCAGGAACGTGGTTTGGTGCACCAGCTTTCCTGGGAGGAGGATGACGCGCTCGCGGCGGTCAGCCTGCGACGGTTCCCCACCGACCGTGCGACGACCGGAGCGATCGACTGGTCGGGTGCCGTCGTGCTGGAACAGTCTCTCGAAGCGGACTACGCCGATGCCGTGCGAGTACTGGGTGAACTCGTGCTGCGGTATTCGACCTCGGACGTGGTCGTGTTCTGGGGCAACCTGATCATCCCGACGGTGCGGCTGCCCGCCCGGCTCGCCGCGGCGAACGCGGGGGAGCTGATCGACACCGGTGACGACGTGTGGATCTACCTGCCGGAGAGGAACGTCCTCGTCGAATACTGGCACTCGGGCCGGATCACCGCGGGTGTGATCCCGGACGCCGCGGCGTCCGCCGAGCGGTCACGCCGTCGTGAGTAGTGCCGCCGCCACCGCGACCTCGACGCAGCCGCCGAGAACGTCGCCCGTGACGCCGCCGATGCGCTGGACGCAGCGCGCCAGCAGCAGCGCAGCCACGACGTAGCCGAGCGCGACGGCGAGGGGACCGCGCCACCACGGCAGGCCGGGCGCGACTGCCGAAACACCCGCGGCGAGCACGAAGACCAGCACCGCCGCGACGATCGGGACCGACCCGGCGACGGTCGCGCCGAGCCCCTCCGGCCGCGCGGACGGGACACCTCGGGCGCAGCAGAGCGAAAGCACACACCGTCCACTGAGGACGGCCAGAACCACCGCGGTGACACCGTGCCCGTGCGAGATCGCGCCGGTCAGCGCACCTGCCTGCACGAGCAGGACGAACACCAGCGTCGCCACGCCGGTGGGTCCCGAGTCGCCGCGGCGCATGACGTCCAAGGCCTTCGACCGGTCGTAGGAGGCGCCGAGACCGTCGGCGGTGTCGGCGAGCCCGTCGAGGTGGAGGCCGCGGTTGCCCAGCGCGACCGCGCCCAGCGCCAGCGCGGCCACGGCGATCGCGGGCAGGCCCAGCGCGTCACCCGCCGCGACGACCAGCCCCGCGATCACGGCCAGCGGCACCGCCGCGAGCGGTGCGAGCACCATCGCGGCCCCGGCCACCCGGCCGTCGATCACGCGCGGCGCCGGGACCGGCACGGTCGTCAACGTCCCGACCGCCATCCGCGCCGCGTCCCCCCACCGGCTCACGCAGCGCCCCCGGGAAGTCCTGCACCCCGGAGAGGCCCGTGGGTGCTGAAGGGCGCTTTCAGTGCGTTAGACGCACTGAAGGGCCCTTTCAGCGCACTCAACGCACCGAAGGGCCCTTTCAGCACACCTGCCACCGCAGCAGACGCCACCGCGAGCGAGCGTGTCACGTGAGGTCCGCGAGCAGGCCCATGTCGGCGAGGATCGCCTGCGCGGCCCGCAGCGTCGGGACGGCCTGCACCGCGCCACTGCCTTCGCCGAGCCGCAAACCGAGGTCGAGGATCGGCTCCAGGCCCAGCGCCTTCAACGCAAACGCTTGCGACGGCTCGGTCGAGCGGTGCCCGGCCAGCCACCACTGTTCCGCTCCCGGCGCGATGTCTCGCGCGACCAGCGCCGCGGCGCCCGAGAACACGCCGTCGAGCAGCACCGGCACCGAACGCACCGCGGCCTGCACCAGAAAACCGGCGGTGGCCGCCGCGCACGCGCTTCCCAGCACCGTCAGCCGCGAGAACGGATCCTCGACGCGTCCCGCGGCACGCGCGAGAGCCGCCGACACCGCCTTGACCTTCCGCGCGAGACCGTCGGAATCCACCCCCGTCCCGGTTCCGACGACCTCCGCGGCGGGCAGACCCAGCGACGCGGCCACCAGCGCCGCGCACACGGCCGTGTTCCCGATCCCCATGTCGCCCGGGATCAGCAGTTCGGCCCCGGTCGAGATCTCCTCGTCCGCGAGCGAAAGCCCCGCCTCGAACGCACGCATGGCCTCGCCGGGCAGGAGCGCGTCCTCGACGTCGATGGAGCCCGAACCCCGCCGGATCTTGTGCGCCAGCACGGAATCCGGAATATCCGAAGCGTCCCAATCGACCGCGATGTCCGCGACCCGCACTCGGGCGCCGACCTGCGAAGCGAGCACGTTCACCCCGCTGCGCCCGGCCAGGAACACCCGCACCATCGCGCCGGTGACCTCGCGCGGATACGCCGAAAGCGCGGACACGCCGTGGTCGCCGGCGAACACCACGACGCGGACGTCCGAGATCGGCCGGGGTGGCACGCAGCCGTGCGCGGCGCTCAGCCAGGCCGCGATCTCCTCCAGCCGCCCCAGTGAGCCGACCGGTTTGACCAGCCCGTCGAGCCGCTCCCGGGCGGCGGCGTGGGCGGCGGCGTCCGGGACGGGGATGTCGAAACGCATGGCGGAACTCCCTACGGCAGATCGAGTACGCGGCCGGCGACGACCAGGAGCACCCGGTCGGACTCGGCGGACACACGGCTGTTGAGCGCGCCCAGCACATCACGGAACAGCCGCCCGGACACCGTCGCGGGCACCACACCACTGCCGACCTCGTTGCTGACCGCGACCACCGGGACCCGCGCCTGCGCCCACGCGACCAGGAAATCCTCGAGTCGTTCGTCCAGCCGGAGCTCCCAGCCGGACTTCTGCGTCCACGCGCCGACCTCGTCGAGCACCCGGCTCAGCCACGTGCCGAGGCAGTCGATGAGTACCGGCCCGGTCGCGCTCCGCAGCACGCCGGGCAGGTCGGTCGTCTCGACGGTCTTCCAGTGCGACGGCCTTCTCGCCTTGTGCGCGGCCACGCGCGCGGCCCACTCGGGGTCTTCGGCGCTCGGCGGCAGGCCGGGCGCGACGTAGACGAGGTACGGATGGTGGGCGACGAGCCGTTCGGCGTGCCTGGACTTCCCCGAGCGCACACCGCCGAGGACCAGCACCTTGCCGTCGTCACGTCCGTACCGGCGTAGTGCTCGCGCCAGGGTCTCGAGGTACCCGGCGAGCCGGTGCGTCAGCCCCGCCGACGTATTCCCTGGCGCGGAGGCGGCATCAGACACAGTCATACTCCGCATTGTCGTGCACGCGCTACGGTTCGCCACGTGCCACTCCGACAAGCAGCCACGACGGCCGGATTGATCACCGGATTCGCCGCCGACGCACTTCTGGGCGACCCCCGTCGAGGGCATCCGGTCGCCCTGTTCGGGACGGCCGCGGCGGCGCTGGAACGACGTCTCTGGGCGGACTCGAAGCCGCGCGGAGCCGCGTACGCCGGGATCTGCGTCGGCGTCGCTACGGGACTCGGCGTCGCTGCTCAGGCCGTGACGCGACGACGTCCCTTCGCGCGCTTCGCGCTGACAGCCGCCGCGACGTGGATCGTCCTCGGTGGACGTGGCCTCGCGACCGAAGGCGCCGAGATGGCCAGACTGCTCGAAAGCGACGACGTCCCCGCGGCGAGGGAAAGGCTTTCGCACCTCTGCGCGCGCGACGCCACCGAGCTGGACTCCGCCGAGCTCGCCCGCGCCGCGACCGAGTCGATCGCCGAGAACACCTCCGACGCCGTGGTCGCGCCGCTGTTCTGGGGCGCGGTCGGCGGGATTCCCGGCCTGTTCGGCTACCGCGCGCTCAACACGCTCGACGCGATGGTCGGCTACCGCTCGCCCCGCTACGAACGTTTCGGCTGGGCTTCGGCTCGCGCCGACGACGTCGCGAATCTCGTGCCGTCGCGGATCGGTGCGGCGCTGACGACGTTGTCAGCGCCGCTCGTTGGCGGCCAGGTCCGTCGGACGTGGCGGGTCTGGCGGCGCTACGGCGCGCTCCACCCCAGCCCCAACGCGGGGCAGGTCGAGGCCGCCTTCGCCGGGGCGCTCGACGTCCAGCTCGGCGGGACCAACAGCTACGGCGGCCGAACCGAGCGTCGTGGCACGCTCGGTGAGGGACGGGCGCCGGAGACTGTCGACCTCCGCCGCGCGGTGCGATTGTCCAAAGTGGTCGGTGCGGCGGCGCTGGCGGTTGCCGTGGTGGTCGCCCGATGAGCGACGCTTGCGAGCGAATCATGGATATCATGCGCCAAAAGGGATTGAACACTGTCTCGCGGAGCGAGGCGATCGCATGAGCGGGCTGCTGATCGCGGGGACGACGTCGGACGCGGGAAAGAGCCTGGTCACCGCCGGGATCTGCCGCTGGCTGGCGCGTCAGGGGATGCGGGTCGCGCCGTTCAAGGCGCAGAACATGTCCAACAACTCGATGGTCTGCGCGGACGGCGCCGAGATCGGCCGCGCGCAGTGGCTCCAGGCCCGCGCGGCGCGCGCCGAGCCCGAGGCCGCGATGAACCCGGTGCTGCTCAAGCCGGGAAGTGACCGGCGCAGTCACGTCGTCGCGCTGGGGAAGCCGTTCGGGACGCTCGAAGCGGGGGAGTACGCCACCGGACGCGCCGGTCTCGCGACCATCGCGTTCGACGCGTACGCCGAGTTGAGCAGCCGCTTCGACGTCGTGGTCTGCGAAGGTGCCGGCAGCCCGGCCGAGATCAACCTTCGCGCCGGGGACTACGTCAACATGGGCCTGGCGCGGCGGTTTTCGCTGCCGGTGCTGGTGGTCGGCGACATCGACCGCGGCGGCGTGCTCGCCGCGATGTTCGGGACGCTCGCGCTGCTTTCGGCCGAGGACCAGGCGCTGGTCGCGGGCTGGATCGTCAACAAGTTCCGCGGCGATGTCGGCCTGCTCCGGCCGGGGCTGGACAGCATCGAGAAGGTCACCGGGCGCCCCGTGCTGGGCGTGCTGCCGTGGCTCGACCGCGTGTGGATCGACTCCGAGGACGCGCTGGCGGTGGCGGGCTGGCGCCACTCGTCGACAGGCGGCGGGCTGAACGTCGCCGTGGTGCGCTTCCCGCGTGCCTCCAACGCGACCGACGTCGACGCGCTCGCCGCCGAACCCGGCGTCACGGTGTCGTTGACCGCCGATCCCGACGTCGTCGCGGCGGCGGACCTGGTCGTGCTGCCCGGCTCACGGGCCACAGTGGACGATCTGCGCTGGCTGCGCTCGCGCGGTCTGGACACGGCGGTGGCCGCGCGGGCCGCGGCGGGTCGTCCGGTGCTCGGCGTCTGCGGTGGCTACCAGATGCTCGCCGAGTCCATTGTGGATGATGTGGAGTCGTTGGCTGGTCAGGTGGACGGCTTGGGACTGCTGCCGACGCGGGTGTCGTTCTCCGGCGAAAAGGTGCTCGGGCGGCCCAGTGGTTCGTGGCGGGGTCACGACGTTTCGGCGTACGAAATCCACCACGGCAGCGCGGTTTTGTCCGGATCCGCTGAGTCCTTTTTGGACGGCTACCGGGTCGGCTCGGTGTGGGGCACGACGTGGCACGGCGCGTTCGAGAACGACGGCTTCCGCCGTGCCTGGCTCACGGAAGTCGCGCTCGCCGCGGGTCGATCGTGGACGCCATCCCCGGACGCCCCCGGCTTCGCGGAGCTGCGGGAGGACATGCTGGACCGCCTCGCCGACGCCGTCGACACCCACCTCGACACGTCCCTCCTCCTACGCCTCCTGACCACCGGCGCCCCTGCCACCCTCCCCTTCATCCCACCCGGCGCCCCTTAACCCTCCCCGGCTCAAATGCGGCGCAGGTAGCCCGGCCGCTCTCGCCCGGCGTCCGTGAAGGACTCCTTACTGGCGCTGAGCGCTGTGAAGGAGGCCTTCACAGCGTGGGGTGTGGGGCGTGGGGCAGCGCCGAGGGACGCCCTGGGTGCGTTGGGTGTGACGGGGGCGTCCCTCGGTGCGGTGAGCGCACCGAAGGCGTCCCTCGGCACATCCCGCCCGGCCACCGTCGAGCGCCGGTCGCGCGGGGCGTCCGGCCGCCATCTTGCCTGGCCGCGCGGCATGTCCGGTCGCCATCCCGTTCGGCCGCGTGGCGCGTCTGCCGCAGCGGCTGCGTGGGCGCCCGCTGCGGCACCGTCGGGAGCGCAGAGGTCCGTGGGGGCCTCCTTGAGGGACCCAGAGTCCCTCGGGGAGGCCCCCACGGCGCGTTGTCAGGGGCGGACGGGGTGGTAGAGCTGGCCGGTGGCGCTCTGGAACACGCAGACGGCGGTGCGGACCTGGCCCCGCCAGCCCGCTTCCGACGGGTAGTAGACGTTCAGCTTCAGACCTTCCGGAGCGCCGTTGGTGAAGAACGCCTTCGCCTGCGCATGACATTCCGCGAGGCCGGTGCTCTTGAGCTGCGCCTCGCCGGGGTAGGCGTCGGCGCCGGGCAGCAGCGCCCTGCCGAAGACCTGGCTGTCGTGCGGGACCGTGCACTGCGTCTTCGCCACGGTCGTGCTGTTCACTTCGGTGGCGTTGAAGCATTGCCCGTCGTTGAGCGAAAAAACGCTCAGCTCGTTGTCCGCGAGTTGCCGGGAATTCGTGGCCGTGACGGTCACCGCGATCAGGATCACCGCGAGCCACACGCCGCTTAGCGTCAGTCCGGCGATCGCCAGCTTCCGCCCCGCCTGGCCGGTCCGCCGGGTCTGCCGCAGCGCGACGAACCCGAAGATCGCGCTCAGCAGGATCCCGCCGACGATGCCCAGCACCAGCGACGCCACAGCGAGCCCGTTGGTGCCCGGCGGGACGGGCTGGGGCGGCGGTGACGGTGCGTCCTCGTAGCTCGGCCCGGACGGCGGTACGGCTCTCGGTACGGGTGAATCGGACATACAACTCCTTGTGTGGTCCGGGAGAAGTCAGCGGACGAGTTCGCGGACGGGCTGTGACAACCGTCCCGACGAGCCGAAGGCCAGGCACATCGCGGTGCGGACGCCGTGATCCCACGCCCGTTCGCTCGGTATCTGCGGGATCGTGTACACGCCAGGCGCGATCCTCTTGTCGAAGAAGTGGACTGCCTGCCTGTCGCAGTCGAGAGCCGCCTGTGAACTGACCCGGCTGTCGCCGGGGTAGATGTCAGCGGGGAACACGACCGTGCCGATGACTTCGGCGTCGTGCGGCGCGGTACAAGGCACCTTTGTCGCGTTGGTGCCTGCCGGGACGGCCTCCACGAAGCAATCGCCCTTCTGGAGAGCGAAAAGCTCGTACGATCCGGGAGGATCGTCCAGCTCGTCGAGCATCCAGAAGACGACACCGGCCAGCCACAACACGCTGAGCACGATGCCCGTGACGGCGAAGCCACGTCCGGCTTGCCGGGTCCGGCGGACCTGCACGAGCGCGACGATCCCGAAGATCACGCCGAGAAGCCCGGGAATACCGGTGAACCCGAAGATCGCCAAGCACAGCGAGGCGGTGGCATAGCCGTTTCGCCCGGGGACCACCGGGGTCGGTGGTGACGCGGGCAGGGCCTCCTGAGACATGTTTCCCCCTGCGGAATCCCCCGACCCGCAGGAGATCTTAGAGCCGTGCCCGCAGGAGGCGTGGTAACGATTCGACCACGCCGCGGTGCTACCGCGCGAGCGCCGTGAGGAAGGACGCCCAGGCGTGGTGGCTGACGGTCAGTTGTCCGGTGGGGGCCTTGGAGTCGCGGACCGCGGTGAGCTGGGGTGCGAAGGCGACTTCGACACACTCGCTCGTCTCTTTGCTGCCGCTGTAGCTGCTCTTGAACCAGGTCAGCTCGCGGGCCGCCATCGCATTACTCCCTCATACGCTCGTACTCGTCCGCCAGCCGGACGAGCCAGTCCCGCGATTGTCCCTCATTCAGGGCAGACTGTTCCAGTTGCGTAACCAGGCAGTAGTAGGTCTCCACCGCGGGACGGTCCTCGATGAAGAGGTTCGCCGTGTCGGTCTCGGCGTAGGCCATCGCGGGGCGCGGTTCGGGGAACTCCATGATCCGGAACGGAAGGCGGCGGGCTCGGCCCGCCGGGCTCGCCTCGGGGACCACTCGGATCACACAATGCGGCAGACTGGTGGACAGCATCAGGTATTGGAGCTGCTCGTGCATGATCTGCGGGTTTCCCACGACCCTTCGCAACGCGCTTTCATGAACGAAGAACGTACATCGTGGCGGGTTCGGTCGTGCCAGCAACTTCTGCCGGTCGAGACGAGTCTTGACAAGGAGATCGACCTTTTCCGAAGGGAGGTGCGGCTCGTGCTCGAATAAAGCTCGGGCGTAGTCTTCGGTCTGGTGCAATCCGGGAATGTAGTCGGGGTTGTAGCAGACCATCGTCTTCGCTGCGTTCTCGTGGATGACCACTGACTTGACCGGATCGGTCAGCTTGTCGAAATAGGGGCGGACCCAGTACAGGTCATTCGGCGGCTGGAGCATCTCCGCGACGCGCCGGGCCTCGGGCAAGGGTGCCGAGCACACGCCGAAGTAGATGCCGACCTGCCACGGTGCGATGGAGTACAGCCCTCGTTCCCACTTGGAAAGCAAACCCGGGTTCTCGCCGAAGATGTGCGACATCTCGCGCAGGCCCATGCCCCGCGCTTCACGGAGTGCCCTGAGTTCGGCACCGGCTTCCGCTCGCCGCATCATGGCTGGCTTTTTCATGACCGGTGACGCTACGGAAGCCGCGCGTGCCCGTCAGGCAGGGCACGCGCGGATTCACCGTAAGGGATGGGGGTGTTACCGCTCTGAAAGCACGGCGGGGGTTTTCCGTGCCAACGCCTTTTCGGCGAGGAATCCGAAAACCAGGCCCAGGGAAATCCACAAGGTCAGCTGTGTTCCCACCGATGCGGTACGGAAACTCCACAACGTCGAACCCGGGAACGTCGCCGGGACCTCGTCGATCACCGGCATCAGCCACGCGGCCACCGCCATCACGACGACGTACCCGGCACACGCGAGCAGCCCGCCCCGCCACGCGCCCAGCGCGTCGGCGAGTTTGCGGCCGAAGGCGGCGGCGAGAATTCCGGCCAGCAGGGAGATCGCGACGAAACCGAAGTACAGCTCGGTGCGCTGCCCGATCGTGCCCGCCTGGCCGACCGCGGGCGGGTTCGCCGGGTATTTCAGGAACGGCACCAGGAAAACCACCGCGAAGGCGCCACCGGTGAGCAACGCCGTCGTGACACGAGGCCGGAGCGTGCCGAGCCTGCCGTAGACGAATGCGAAGGCGAGCGAGAACAGCCCGCCGATCGCGACGCCGTACACCGCGACGCCCGCGAAGAGCCCGAGAGTGCTCTGGACGTCGCGAGGGACGACCTCCTCCTCGTGCTCAGCGGGAGCGGGCGCGGGTGCGGGCTCGGCGCCCGCACCGTGGTCGTGCGTGTGGGAGTGCGCGGCGCCGCCCGACTCCTCGATGCCGATGGCGGCGTTGACCGACGGTTCACCGAAGAGATAGGCGAAAACGAACGCGAGCACACCGGCGATCAGGCCCGCGAGCATCCCGCGGACCAGCAAGGTCCTCATCATGAGTGGTGTGGCCCCGCTCAGTGGCAGGGGAAGGCCAGCAGGTGCCGGCCGTCGTGCACGAACTCGTGGACGTAGGTGTTCGCGAACACCGAGAGCGCGCCCTGCTCGGTGCTGACGAAGTACAGCGCGATCAGCGCGAGGAGGGTGACGAACACCGCCCACGGCACGATTTCGCGGATCGGGATCCGCAGCGGGATGGGGGCGGCTGTGATCGCCGGGTTCGTCACGGTGACCTCCTAGGGCTTGCGCGGCCTCGTCGGGGACAACTGCTCGACGGCTCCGGGTCTGGCTTCCCCCTCGGGGGTCACAGTGGCGCGACCGCGCGGATTCTCACCGCGTTCCGGATTCCGTCGTCTGGCCGTCTGAGAGTAGGTCCGTGTGAAGGGGGCGTCAATGTGACGATGCTGGATGTGACGGCCTCGATGCCACAATGCGGTCATGGACACGGTGGCCGCACTCGACGTCGGCGGTACGACGATCAAGGCCGCGCTGCTCGACGCGCAGCTCGGCATCCTCGAAGAACGGCAGGTCCCGACGGCGCGCGGCGCGGACGGGACGGCGCTGGCCGCGCAGGTCACCTCGCTGGTCCGGGAGATGGGCGGCGGGACGTCGGTGCGCGCGGTGGGCGTCGTGGTGCCGGGGATCGTCGACGAAGAGGCGCGGGTAGCGCGGTTTTCGGCGAATCTCGACTGGCGGGACGTCCCGTTCGGCTCGCTGCTGGAATCGCGGCTCGGGTTGCCGGTGGCCTTCGGGCACGACGTCAGCGCGGGCGGTCTCGCCGAGTTCCGGGTCGGGGCGGGGCAGGGGTGCGCGGACGCGGCGTTCGTCGCTGTCGGGACCGGGATCGCCGCGGCGTTGCTGCTCGACGGCCGGATCTACCGTGCGCACGGGCTCGCGGGGGAGATCGGGCACATCGACGTCGGCCATTCGCTGCGGTGTGGTTGCGGGGCGGTCGGCTGCCTGGAGGCGAGCGCTTCGGCGTCGGCGGTCGCGCGTCTTTACTCCGAACGGGCGGGTCGGGTGGTCGACGGCGCGTTGCCGGTGATCGATCTCGCGCGGGACGGCGATCCGGTGGCGAGTGCCGTGGTGTCCGAGGCGGTGGACGGGCTCGCGCGTGGCCTCCGCACCTTGCTCACGCTGCTCGGTCCCGAGGTGATCGTGCTCGGCGGTGGCCTGTTCGCGGCGGGGGAGTACGTCGTCGCGCCGCTGCGGGAACGGCTGGCGGCGTCGTTGACTTTCCAGCGGATGCCCGAGCTGCGCGTCGCGAAACTCGGCCCCGAGGCGGGTCGCCTTGGCGCGGGCCTGCTCGCCCTCGACCTGCTGGCCCGTCGTACCGGTCCGTGAATGCCACATTGAGGGACTCTGATTCCCTCAATGTGGCATTCACGGACTTCACCGCGGGAGAATCAGGCCTGTACGCGCGGAAAAGCCTGTGACAGCACGAAGATCGGGCCCCTTCCCCAGTGAATCGCCATCCGGTTGGACGGCACGCCGTCGGCTCGAGCCCCCTCGTCACCGACGGCGTCCCCTACAACCAGGTTGCTCCCCGTCACCCCTTCCCCGCCACTCATTTCCCGCTTTCACTCGAAAAGAGCAAGGGAAGGCGTGCGCAAGTGGCGATCTCGCGTGCGTGAACGGAGATCTCGCGTGTTTGGCCGGGGATGCCGTCCAAGCACGCGAGATCTCCATCGGATTACGCGAGATCGCCGTTTCGGGTCAGGAGATGGGGCGGTCGGTGGGGCGGATGGGGGCGGGGAGGACGTCCCGGCCGGTGAGGTAGGCGTCGACGGCGGAGGCCGCGGAGCGGCCTTCGGCGATAGCCCACACGATGAGCGACTGGCCCCGGCCCATGTCCCCGGCCACGAACACGTTGTCCAGGCTGGTCCGGAAGTCCTTGTCCCGCGCGACATTCCCGCGCGGGTCCAGCTCGACACCGAGCGACTCCAGCAGGCCCTCCCGTTGCGGGCCGACGAAGCCCATCGCGAGCAGCACCAGCTGCGCGGGGAGCTCCCGTTCGGTCCCGGGGACCGGGACGAACTTGCCACCCTCGTTGCGCACCTCGACCAGCGAAAGCGCCCGCACCCGGCCGTTCTCGTCACCCAGGAACTCCTGTGTGTTGACCGAGTACAGCCGCTCGCCGCCCTCCTCGTGCGCCGAGGAGACCCGGTAGATCATCGGGTACGTCGGCCACGGGTGAGCGTCCGAACGGGACTCCGGCGGACGCGGCATGATTTCCAGCTGTGTCACCGATTTCGCGCCCTGACGGTGTGACGTGCCGACGCAGTCCGCGCCCGTGTCACCGCCACCGATCACGACGACGTCGAGCCCGGCGGCGTCATACGGCGACACGTCCAGCTCCCCGGCGGCGACCCGGTTCGCGGGCGGCAGGAACTCCATCGCCTGGTGGATGCCGTCCAGCTCGCGGCCGGTGATCGGCAGATCCCGCCACGCCGTCGCCCCGCCCGCGAGCACCACGGCGTCGTAGGCGGACCGCAGTTCCTCGGCGGTGACGTCGACGCCGACGTTCACCGAGGTCCGGAATTCCGTGCCCTCGGCCCGCATCTGGTCGAGCCGACGGTCCAAACGGGACTTCTCCATTTTGAACTCGGGGATGCCGTAGCGCAGCAGCCCGCCGATCTTGTCGGCCCGCTCGAGGACCACGACGCTGTGGCCCGCGCGCGTCAACTGCTGCGCCACGGCAAGTCCGGACGGCCCCGAACCGACGACGGCGACCTTCTTGCCGGTCTTCGTCACCGGGACCTGCGGGGTGACCCAGCCCTCCTCGAAGGCGCGGTCGATGATCGAGATCTCGACCCGCTTGATCGTCACCGGATCGTCGTTGATCCCGAGCACACAAGCGGTTTCACACGGCGCGGGGCACAGCGTGCCGGTGAACTCCGGGAAGTTGTTGGTCGCGTGCAGCCGATCCGCCGCCTCGCGCCAGTCTTCCTGCCACGTCAAGGTGTTCCACTCCGGGATGAGGTTCCCGAGCGGGCAACCCTGGTGGCAGAACGGGATCCCGCAGTCCATGCAGCGCCCGGCCTGCTTCTGGAGCTTCGTCGTCGCGAAGTCCTCGTAGACCTCGCGCCAGTCCATCAGCCGCAGATCCACCGGGCGGCTCTTCGGCGTTTCGCGCGGGGTGGTCAGAAAACCCTTGGGGTCAGCCATGAGCCGCCTCCATGATCGCCTCGTTCACGTCACGCCCATCCCGCTCGGCCTTCGCCTGAGCGGCGAGCACTCGTTTGTAGTCCTTCGGCATGACCTTGCCGAACCGGTCGGTGGCCGCGTCCCAGTCCGCCAGCAGGGCCCGCGCGACAGCGGATTCCGTTTCGTTGTAGTACTTCTCCAAAGTGGACCGCAGGAACGCGACGTCCTCGGAGTCGAGCGGATCGATGTCCACCATCTCCGGGTTCACCCGGTGCGCCGGCAGGTCGAGCACGTAGGCGATCCCACCGGACATCCCGGCCGCGAAGTTGCGCCCGATCTGGCCGAGCACCACCATCCGGCCCCCGGTCATGTACTCGCCGCCGTGATCACCGACGCCCTCGACGACGGCCAGCGCGCCCGAGTTGCGCACGCAGAACCGCTCGCCGACCTTGCCGCGGATGAAGATCTCGCCGCTCGTCGCGCCGTAGCCGATGACGTTCCCGGCGATGATGTGCTCCTCCGCCGCATACGTCGCTTCATGCGGCGGCCGCACGATGATCCGCCCGCCGGACAGGCCCTTGCCGACGTAGTCGTTGCCGTCGCCGACCAGCCGCAGCGTGATCCCGCTCGGCACGAACGCGCCGAACGACTGGCCCGCCGTGCCGGTGAAGGTGACGTCGATCGTGTCGTCCGGCAGGCCTTCCCCGCCCCAGCGCTTGGTCAGCTCGGACCCGAGCATGGTGCCGACGGTCCGGTTCACGTTGCGCACCGGCAGTTCCAGCCGCACCTTGTCGCCGGAGTTCAGCGCGCCCTCGGCGAGCTGGATCAGCGTGTTGTCGAGTGCCTTGTCCAGCCCGTGGTCCTGCAGCGTCTGCTGGAGCCGCAGCCCAGCGGGCGCCATCTCGGGCACGTGGAAGATCGGCGCCAGGTCCAGACCGGACGCCTTCCAGTGCTCGACGGCCTTGCGCTTGTCGAGGAACTCGGCGTGCCCGACGGCCTCGGCGATCGAGCGGAAACCCAGCTCCGCCAGGTATTCCCGGACCTCCTGGGCGATGAACTCGAAGAAGTTCACCACGTACTCGGCCTTGCCGCTGAACTTCTCGCGCAGCTTCGGATTCTGCGTCGCCACGCCCACCGGGCAGGTGTCGAGGTGACACACCCGCATCATGATGCAGCCGGACACCACCAGCGGCGCGGTCGCGAAGCCGAACTCCTCGGCGCCGAGCAGCGCCGCGACGACGACGTCCCGGCCGGTCTTGAGCTGACCGTCGGTCTGCACCACGATCCGGTCACGCAACCGGTTGGCCAGCAACGTCTGCTGCGTCTCGGCGAGCCCGAGTTCCCACGGGCCACCGGCGTGCTTGATGGATGACAGCGGCGACGCGCCGGTCCCGCCGTCGTGGCCCGAGATGAGCACGACGTCGGCGTGAGCCTTCGACACACCCGCCGCGACCGTCCCGACGCCGACCTCCGACACGAGCTTCACGTGGATGCGTGCCTTCGGGTTGGCGTTCTTGAGGTCGTGGATCAGCTGGGCAAGGTCCTCGATGGAATAGATGTCGTGGTGCGGTGGCGGGGAAATCAGCCCGACACCGGGCGTGGAGTGCCGCGTCTTCGCGATCCACGGGTACACCTTCGGGCCGGGCAGCTGCCCGCCCTCGCCGGGCTTGGCGCCCTGCGCCATCTTGATCTGGATGTCGTCGGCGTTGACGAGGTATTCGCTCGTCACCCCGAACCGTCCACTCGCGACCTGCTTCACGGCACTGCGCCGTTCGGGGTCGTAGAGCCGTTCCGGATCCTCGCCACCCTCACCGGTGTTCGACTTGCCGCCGAGCCGGTTCATCGCGATGGCCAGGGTTTCGTGCATCTCGGCCGAGATCGACCCGTAGGAGATCGCGCCGGTCGCGAACCGCTTGACGATCTCCGAGACCGGCTCGACCTCCTCGATCGGCACCGGTGCGCGCTTGCCGTACTTGAAGTCGAACAGCCCGCGCAGCGTCAGCAGCTTCTCGGACTGGTCGTCGACGGCCTTCGTGTACTCCTTGAAGATCTCGTACTTCCCGCTGCGGGTCGAGTGCTGGAGCTTGAACACGGTCTGCGGGTTGAACAGGTGCGGCTCGCCCTCGCGGCGCCACTGGTAGTCCGCGCCGGTCTCCAGCTCGCGATGGTTCGCGTGGAAACCGTCGGCGGGGAAGGCGTGGCGGTGCCGCTGGGCGACCTCGTCGGCGATCGTGTCGAAGCCGACGCCGCCGAGGCGCGAGGTCGTCCCGGTGAAGCAGGTCTCGATGACCTCCTCGCCGAGCCCGACCGCCTCGAAGATCTGCGCGCCGGTGTAGGAGGCCACAGTGGACACTCCCATCTTCGACATCGTCTTGCGCACGCCCTTGCCCAGCGCCTTGATCAGGTTCTGGGTGGCCTGCTGCGCGGTGACCCCGGGAATCCGGCCCTGCAGCGCCATTTCCTCGACCGTCGCCATCGCCATGTACGGGTTGACCGCGGCGACGCCGTAGCCGACGAGCAACGCGATGTGGTGCACCTCGCGCGCGTCGCCCGCCTCGACGATGAGGCCGACCTGCGTGCGGGTCTTCTCGCGAACCAGGTGGTGGTGCACCGCGCCGGTGAGCAGCAGCGAGGGGATCGGCGCGTGGTCCTCGTCGACCCCGCGGTCGGACAGCACGATCAGCCGCGCGCCGTCCTCGATCGCCTCGGACACCTCGGCGCGGATCTCGTCGAGGCGTTCCAGCAGCGCCGCGCCGCCGCCGTGCACGTTGTACCGGCCGAGCACGGTGACCGCCTGGAACTCCGGCAGATCACCGTCGTCGTTGACGTGCACGAGCTTCGCGAGCTGGTCGTTGTCCAGCACCGGGAACGGCAGCACGATCCGGCGGCACGACTTGGCGTTCGCGTCCAGCAGGTTCGGCTCCGCGCCGAGCTGGGTGCCGAGCGCGGTGACGAGCTCCTCGCGAATGGCGTCCAGCGGCGGGTTGGTCACCTGCGCGAACAGCTGGATGAAGTAGTCGTACAACAGCCGCGACCGGCTCGAGAGCGTGGCGATCGGCGAGTCGTTGCCCATCGAGCCGATCGGCTCCGCGCCGGTGCGGGCCATCGGTTCGAGGATGGTTTCGAGCTCCTCGGAGGTGTAGCCGAACGCCTGCTGACGGCGCACGAGCGCCGCGTGCAGCGGGATTTCGCGGTCCCGCGCGGGAAGTTCCTCCAGCCGCAGCAGCCCGGCGTCGACCCATTCGTCGTACGGGTGCGCGGTGGCCAGCTCGGTCTTGATCTCCTCGTCCTCGATGATCCGCCCCTCGGCGGTGTCGACGAGGAACATGCGGCCCGGCTCCAACCGTCCTTTCCGGACGATCGTCGACTGGTCCAGCTCCAGCACGCCGACCTCGCTGGCGAGCACCACCAGGCCGTCGTCGGTGACCCAGTAGCGGCCAGGGCGCAGGCCGTTGCGGTCCAGCACCGCGCCGATCTGGCTGCCGTCGGTGAAGGCGACCAGCGCCGGCCCGTCCCACGGCTCCATCAGCGTCGAGTGGAACTCGTAGAACGCGCGGCGCGCGGGGTCCATCTCCTGATGGTTCTCCCACGCCTCCGGGATCATCATCAGCACCGAGTGCGGCAGCGACCGGCCGCCGAGGTGCAGCAGCTCCAGCACCTCGTCGAAGGAAGCCGAGTCGCTCGCGCCGCGGGTGATGACCGGGTAGATCCGCTTGAGGTCACCGGGAATCAGGTCGGTGCCGAGCAGCGCCTCGCGGGCGTCCATCCAGTTCCGGTTGCCGCGCAACGTGTTGATTTCGCCGTTGTGCGCGACGTAGCGGTACGGGTGGGCCAGCGGCCACGAGGGGAACGTGTTGGTGGAGAAGCGGGAGTGCACCAGGCCGATGGCGCTGGTGACGCGCTCGTCGGTGAGGTCGAGGAAGAACTTCTCGACCTGCGGCTCGGTGAGCATTCCCTTGTAGACGATCGTGCGCGAGGACAGGGAAGGGAAGTAGACCTCGTCCTCGGCCAGCTCGTGTTCGGCGCGCTTGCGGACGCAGAAGGCCGCGCGCTCCAAGGCGAGCCCGTCGAGGTTGTTCCTGCGCCCGGCGAGGAAGAGCTGGGTGAAGTGCGGCATCGTCTCGGCCGCGGTCGGGCCGACGTGTTCGGCGTCGACCGGCAGTTCGCGCCAGCCGAGCAGGCGCATGTCCTCTTCGCCCGCGATGCGTTCGATGGCGCTCATCGCGCGGCCGCGCCGTTTTTCGTCGGTCGGCAGGAAAGCGGTTCCGACCGCGTACGCGCCCGCGTCGGGCAGGTCGAAATCGACGACCGCGCGGTAGAACTCGTCCGGGATCTGGATCAGCAGGCCCGCGCCGTCACCCGTGTCGGGTTCGGCGCCGCGCGCCCCACGATGTTCCAGATTCCGCAGTGCGACAAGTGCTTTGGCCACGATCGCATGGTCCCGGCGACCTTGGAGGTCGGCGACGAAGGCGACACCGCAGGCGTCGTGTTCGTATTCGGTGCGGTACAGGCCCTTGGCCTGCTCTTCCCCCGGATGGGGGACGGAACTAGTACGGTGGGTCACGGCTGGCCGCCTCCCAAGGCGTCGGCGCGACCGGCACACACTCCATTAGGTGGTTCGAGCAGAACCAGTTAACAAAGTGGTCCGGGACCGCGATGGTCAGTCGAGAGCGAAGACGTCGTCCTGGCCGTTATCCGCGAAGGGAGTACGGCCGTCCTGGGACGGACATCGGGAGGACCGCACAGCATTGGGCGGCCGAACTGTGGTGGTGCTGCGCACGCGCCCGGGTGTGACGAGCCGCTGTGGTGGGGGCCAGTCAAGGGGCACGCGTGTTACTCCCGGGTTCGCCGGGTCTTATGACGATAGTGTGAATTCGCCGTTATCGACATACGTCGATGGCCGCGCGTGGGAAATGCCACGCTTACGTTGACGGGTCCCGGGGTACTCCCCATACGACGGAACCTCTTGCTCGCAGGTACGGCGGAATCGTGCTGACCTGCGAAAACGTGCTGCGCCACCGGGTGTTCACGCGGGCGGGAGAGATGAGAAGCTGGCGGGATGACCGGTTCTGATCGTTACCTGTCCGTAGCTCGTGCCGGGGTGCACGAGATCGAGGTGAAGCGATCCCGGTTCCTGTGCGCGCTCGCCCCGGTCGACACCGCGGACGCCGCGCGCGAGGAGATCGCCCGGCGCCGCAAGGCCGAACCCGGCGCGCGGCACCATTGCCACGCCTTCGTGCTCGGGCCGGACGGGCGTACCCAGCGCTCCAGCGACGACGGTGAGCCCGCGGGCACAGCGGGCACGCCCATGCTGGAGGTGTTGCGGCGCCGCGACCTGACCGACACCGTGGCCGTCGTCACTCGTTACTTCGGCGGCGTGCTGCTGGGCGCGGGCGGGCTGATCCGCGCGTACAGCCAGGCCGTGGCCGAGGCGCTCGACGTCGTCGGTGTCACCGAGTACCGGCGGCTGCACCTGGTCGAGGTCGCCGTCGACTACGGCCGTGCCGGGCGCCTGGAGAACGACCTGCGGTCTTCGCCGTACCTGCTGCACGACTCCTGGTTCGACGACAACGCGCACTTCGAGATCGGGCTCGGCACGGGTCAGTGTGAGCCGTTCCACGGCTGGCTGGCCGACCTCACCGGCGGCGAGGCGGTGGCCCGCGAGCGAGGCGAGCGGTGGGTCAAGGCCGATTCGCCCACTCCGCGCGGGTGATCGCGTACTCGACCTCGCCGTGCTCGGCGCCCTCGATCGATTCGGCCCACTCCTCGTGGAAGGTCCGGACGAAGCGCATGCCGATCTTCTCCATCACCCGGCGTGAGCGCTTGTTCACCGCCATGGTGTAAGCGACCGCGCGGCATACGCCGAGTTCGGTGAATCCCTTGTGCAGCAGCGCGAGCGAGCCCTCGGTGGCGTAGCCCTTGCCCCACGCGTCGTGGTTGAGCCGGTAGCCCAGCTCGGGTTCGTCGGCGGGCGCGCCTTCCTCGGGCCGGAAGTGGAACCAGCCGAGGAACGTCCCGCCGGCTCGCTCTTCCGCGACCCAGAACCCGTAGCCCTCGAACCGCTCGTAGTACGTGAGGTAGTGCGGGATCAGGTCCTCGGCGATGTACGCCCTGTCGACGGGCGCGCCGCCGTTGACGAACCGCGTGACGCGCGGATCGTTGTCGAGCGCGTACATGGCGTCGACATCCTCGATCGTGAACCGCCGGAGGACGAGACGAGCGGTTTCCAGGAATGACTCCACCGCACAATGCTGCGGTGTCGTTCATTCCCGGGGCAACCGATTTCCCCGCGGTTCCCTACGCGGCGACCGAGTCCGGCCCGGCCAGCGCCGAAGATCCCTTGTCGGTCAGCAGAGCGGGTACCCGCTCCCCGCATTTACCCGCTCTCGCGGGGCGGACAAAACCCAACCGCGCCAAGCGATGCGCGGTCAGCTGGTCACAACAGGCGAGCCCGTCGATGAACAGGTCCGGCTCGCAGCTGCAACTGATTTCGGCATGGCCCCCAGCCACGGCTCGCAGGGTGGCCCGCTCACGATGGTTCAGCTCGTCGATCATGGCGGTGCCTCCTTTCCTCACCGTTCCAGTGAAACTCCCACCACCGACATTTTCCGTCTCCCGCTGTGCGGAATCGGGTATTTCTGCCCTTTCGGGTCGGCGAGTCGTCCTCTTCCGGCCGGAGTTCACCGGTTCGTGGTGCGCCTCCCCGTGCTCGCACGCTGCTTCGGCGTCGCGAACGCTCCGTTGGGGACGTTCAACG
>NZ_JBHYJW010000063.1:0-29671 GCF_042741125.1 Amycolatopsis sp. NPDC058986
GGTAATGCCGTAAGGCCACCTTACGGGCGTCCGACGCCCGTAAGGTGGCCTTACGGCATTTGTCGCTAGTGGACGACGACCGGTGGGGCTGCCTCTTCGCCGGCACCGGAGCCGGCGGGGGCGGACGGCGCGGCCGGGGCCTTGCGCGGCAGGAAGAACGCCGGGACGATGCTCGCCGCCATCAGCACCAGCGCCCACACGAAGGTGGTCGCGAAGGCGTCGGAGGCCATCGACGCCGCCGCGTCGTGCGTGGCCGGGTTCTGCGTCGCGATGGTGGCGGCGACCTGACCCTGGCTGGTCGGCACGCCGAACTTCCCAGCCAGCAACGCGGCCAGGATGATCGACATCACCGCGGAGCCGACGGCGCCCGCGGTCTGCTGAAGGATGTTGGTCGCGGTGGACGCCTTCGCCATGTCCTTGAGTTCCAGCTGCTGCAGCGCGGCCGACATCACCGGCACCATCGTGAGGCCCATGCCGAGCCCGACCACGAACAGCGCGGGCAGTAGCACCAAGAACGAAGTGGTCGCGGTGACCATCGTGAACGGGACCATGCCGAGCACCATCACGGCCACGCCGGGCAGCACGAGCTTGCGCGGGCCCATCTTGTCGGCGAGCTTGCCCGCCCGCGGCATCGTGATCATGACGCCGAGCGCCTGCGGCGCGATCAGCAGCCCGGACTGCAGCGCCGACTCGCCGCGCACCACCTGCAGGTAGGTCGGCAGCAAGAGCATCGAGCCCATCATGCCGATGAAGAACACCGCCATCGTCAGCATCGACATCGAGAACGCCTTGTTGCGGAACAATCCCATGTCGAGCAGCGGGTTGGCGATCCGCATCGAGCGCAGCGCGAACGCGACCAGCAGGACCAGGCCGGCGAGGCCGGGCAGCCACACCGCGACGTTGGTGACGCCGCCCGCCTCCGGGATGCGCGAAACGCCGAAGATCAACGCGGCGAGACCCGGCGAAACCATGAGCAGGCCGGGGAAGTCGAAGCGCTGCGAGGGTTCCGGCGAGTCCTTGGGCAGCAGTTTCAGCGAGAGCAGGATGGCGACCGCGCCGATCGGCACGTTGATGTAGAAGATCCAGCGCCAGCTCACCGCGTCGACCAGCCAGCCTCCGAGGATCGGCCCGCAGACCGGGCCGAGCAGCATCGGCACGCTGATCACGGACATCACGCGGCCGATCCGCTGCGGGCCGGCGGCGCGCGTCAGCATCGTCATCCCGGCGGGCATCAGCATGCCGCCGCCGAAGCCCTGCACCACCCGGAAGATGATCAGCGACTCGACGTTCCACGCCAGCCCGGCCAGCATCGACCCGATCAGGAAGAACGCGATCGCCAGCAGGTAGAGCCGTTTGGTGCCGAAGCGGTCGGCCGCCCAGCCGGTGATCGGGATGACCGTCGCCAGCGCGAGCATGTAGCCGGTGGCGATCCACTGGATGGTGTCGAACGACGTGCTGAACTGAATCATCAGCTTCTGCATCGCGACGTTGACGACCGTGACGTCAAGGATCGCCATGATGGCGCCCGCGACGACCACCACCGCGACCTTCAGTACGTCGCGGTCGAGTTTGTCCTCGGCGGCGGGCGCGGCCGGGCCAGCTTGCGAACTCATACGGAAAGAACCGTCCCCATTATTCGGCGAGTGCGAAGGCGCAAATCCGGCATACGCCCGGAATCCCCCTGCTTCCGCAACCGAGGGTAGTCGATGGGAACTTGCTTTTGCCAACCAGTTTCGCTCGCGGCAAGAAATCCCTTGCGCGAACACACGCCGTGTGCTGTCGCGCTCGCTTTCCGCGACGAATTCAGCAGACGCTGTCGGACGGGACGGGATTCGCCAGCCCGAACAGCGGCCGCAGCCGGATGCCGATCCAGGTGCCGCCCAGCGCGAAAACGCCCCACAGCCAGCCGTGCAGGCTGCCGACCGAGATCCCGCCGAGGTACGCGCCGATGTTGCAGCCGCCCGCCATCCGCGCGCCGACCCCCATCAGGATCCCGCCGAGCACCGCGGCCAGCGCCGTCCGCCACGGGATCGAGCTGTGGATCTTCCACGCGCCCGCCGCCGCGGCCGCGACCCCGGCGCCGATCATGATCCCGATGTCGGTGAGGCTGGTCTTGTCCTTCCAGATGGTCGCGTTCAGTGACGTCGCGTTCGCCTTGAGCCGCCAGAACTCCCAGTGCTCCGGATGCAGCCCGAACACCTGGAGGATCTTCGCGCCCCACAGGCTGAACGCGCTGGTGACACCCCAGATCCCGCCGGAGACCAGGAACACCGCGGCGGCCAGGACCCCGAGCACGAGCGCGCCGGCGAGCATCGGCCACGAACCCCGGAACACCCTGGCGAAGCCACGCGCGGTCGGCACCGCGCCGGTCGGCGGCGGCGTGCGCCGTTTCTGCACGGCCCTGGTGCCCAGCACGATCACCGCGAGCACCGCGACCGTGATCACCCACGAGCCGAACCAGCCGACGTGGTCGGCGAGCAGGACGCCCTTGAACTCCGGCCAGCCGGACAGCACCGGGTACGCCCAGGTGTAGAGCACCGATCCGGCGATGAACCCGCCGAGCGTCAGCACGATCGTCGACTGTCCCGACCCGACCGCGAACAACGTGCCGGACGCGCACGCGCCGCCGAGCTGCATGCCGATCGCGAAGATCGTCGCGCCCACGAAGAGCGACAGCCCGAGCGCGCCCGCCGTCGGCGCCGGTTTGCTGCCGAACAGCCCGGATCCGGTGCCGGCGATCAGCGCGATGAGCGTCGCCGCCGTGCCGAGGAGGAGCGCGTGGGCACGCAGCCCCTGCCCGTTGCCGACGGCGATCAGCTGACGCCACGCGGAGGTGAACCCGAAGCGCGAATGGAACAACGCGAGCCCGAGCAACAGCCCGAGAATCAGCAGCACCCCGAACTTCGCGCCCTGGCTTGCCCAGACGTACGCGGTGAGCCCGGTCGCGAGCACGCCCGCGACCGCGAGCGGGATCACCCGGACCGGCTCCTCCGGCTTCGGCGACGGGGCGGCGCACGACGTCGGGAAGTCGAGGAACTTCTTGGCACCGGCAGGGGATTCGGTTGTCGCCACCTGGCACTCCACGGCAGATCGGGCTGATCGGGAGACTCAGGTTAGGGCTGGTGATCGGGCCGACACAGCCCGTCCCACAGAGTGCGACGAACGGAGCAAAGCCGACGCCGACGCCGTCGCCGCGATCCCAGGGACGCCTTCGGTGCGCTCACCGCACCGAGGGACGCCCCCGTCGCACCCAACGCACCAAGGGCGTCCCTCGGCACACCCCGCCCGCACACGCGAGGCCCCGGAAAACGCCGTCCAGCCCCGAAAAACCGGAGGCCGCCCCGCGAAATCTCGCGGGGCGACCTCCGGTCGAACCGAGGAAAAGCGGCTAGTCGCGTAGGTAGGACAGCAGCCGCAGGATCTCCAGGTACAGCCACACCAGCGTGGTCATCAGGCCGAAGGCGGCGTACCAGGCCCACTTCGACGGCATGCCTTCGCGGATCATCCGGTCGGCCTGGTCGAAGTCGAGCAGGAAGCTGAACGCGGCGATGCCGATGACGACGAGGCTGAAGATGATCGCGATCGGGCCGCCGTCACGCAGCGGGTTGAAGCCGAAGAACATCGCGGTGATGAGGTTGACCAGCATCAGGATCGCGGCGCCCGCGACGGCGCCGATGATCCACTTGGTCAGCTTGGGAGTGACCTTCACCGCACCGGTCTTGTAGACGACCAGCATCGCGATGAACACGCCCGCGGTCCCGATGATCGCCTGCAGGGCGATACCGGGGTAGATCGCTTCGAAGACACCGCTCAGCGCGCCGAGGAACACACCCTCGACACCCGAGTAGAGCAGCGTCATCACACCGCTCGGCTTGCCACGGAAGATCATCACCAGCGAGATGACGAAACCGACGATCAGCGCGCCGATCGCGACGCCGAGCACGATGCCCGGAAGCGCGACCCGCCCCGAGGCGGTGACGACGAGCTGGCTCTGTGCCCACAGCGCGGTGAGCACACCGGCCACGAGCGCGACGGCCAGGCTCAGTCCGGTCTTGATGACGACGTCGTCGACGGTCATCGGCCGGTCGGCCGAGCCGGTCGGCGTATACCCGGGGCCGTAGCCGGGTACGCCACCCTGGGCCTGGGGGTAGCCCTGGGCAGGGTTGAAGCCCACGTTGGGCCCGTACTCACCGGTCATGGTTCCGCCACGCGGCAGGTTGCGGAACGCCGGGTTGCTACTGGAACGCACCTGATCCTCCTGGATCTGCTGGCACCTGTATCGGGTTCAACGACCACTCCGGCCTGCCAGTTCCCGACTGAGTAAAGCTGACTTTACTCGACGGTTCACCAGCGGCGGGCTTCACCGTATGCGAGGCAGATCACGACCGTTCATCGACCGTCCCCCGATGGCCCCTAGACAAAGACAGCCGTCAGGGTCGAGTCTCACCACGCGTGTTCGGATCCTCACCGAAGGCGTGCCGCTCATTGGACGATCGTGTGGGCCCTCCGGCGTATGGGCGCCGAAGCGGACACATGGCAAGGAGTCAACACACCATGGGGTGGTCCCTACGCCCAAAGGCGGTCACCGGTCTGGTCGCGACCTGCCTCCTCGGCGCACTGTCCGTAGCTTTCGCCCCCACCGCATCCGCCGACGCACAGCAAGGTGTGGGTTACAAGATCACACCTGGCCAGGCCATGCACGGAGGGCACGACTTCAACTGGCTCGGCTCGTACATCGTCGGCGGCAAGCAGGTGTTCTGCGTGAGCTTCCAGCTCAAGGCACCGGACAGCAACGAGAAGTACAAGCCCGGCGACGAACTCCGCGACAAATGGGGCCAGGCCCTGCCCGCGGACAAGGCCGCCAACATCTCGTACCTGCTGCTGCGCTACGGCGACACCAAGAACAACGCCGAGGCCGCCGCGCTCGCCCACCTGCTGCACTCGTGGACCTCCGCGCCCCGGCCGGGCAAGGACGACCTCAACCCGAATCTGCCCCCGGAAAAGATCGGCTACGACGCCGACTGGCACCTGACGACGCTGGGGGACAAGACCAACAACCACCAGGACGCGGTCGAAGCGGTCGACAAGCTGACCAAGGAGGCCGAGGCCAACCACGGCCCGTGGACGGCGAAGATCGCCGCGCCCACGACCGAGCAGCACATCGGCACTCCGGCGCCTTGGACGATCACGGTCAAGAACGCCAAGGGCACCGGTATCCCGAACGTCCCGGTGAAGCTCACGGCCACCGACGCCTCGGTGGACACCGGCGACCAGGCGACCGGGACCGAGCAGGACAAGACCGGGAACGCGAGCCCGCAGGCCGCCGCCAAGGACGTCACGGTGCTGACCGGCCAGGACGGGACGATCAACGTCAAACTGACCCCGACCGGCGAACACCCGCAGCTGGCCGGTTCGCTGTCCGCGCCCGCCGACCGGCCGTACGTGCAGTTCCCGGTGACCCAGGGCAGCGGCCTGGCGACCCAGAACGTCGTCTCCACCGGCGGCGAGAAGGAACTGAAGGTCCAGGGCGCGGTGAACATCGCGAAGCCGGCCCAGGTCAAGGTCACCAAGACGGACAAGAAGACCGGCAAGGGCATCGCGGGCGCGCAGCTGCGGATCACCGGCAAGGACAAGGCCGCGGCGGCGATCGGGCAGGACGGCAAGCCGCTCAACGGCCCCGACGGCAAGCCCGTCGTGGTCACCACCGACGGCTCCGGTGTCGCGACGGTCGAGAAAATCCAGGCGCCGCAAGACATCTGCGTCGTCGAGGTGAGCGCACCGCCGGGATACACGAACGCCTTCGACCCGGCCAATCCACCGTCCGAGTGCGGTTCGGTGAAACCGGGCGAGACGCTCGCGCTGTCCGTGGTCAACGTGCCCAACGAGGTCCCGCACGCGATCCCGGCGGGCGACAAGCCGACCGCGATGGCGCAGGGCGTCGTCGAAACGCAGTACTCGACGCCAGGCTTGATCGGTCTCGGCGCGCTCGCGCTGCTGGGTTCGGCTCTGGTCGGCGTCGCGGCCCGGCGGCGGTCCTCGCGGCGATAGGTTGGTGCTCGTGACTGGTCGTCGGCTGGCCACCGGCTTCGTGCTGGGTGCCGTGAGCGTGCTCGCGGTCGAGCTCGTGGCCGCGGCGATCGTCCGGCCGCCCACGACGATGGTGGCGGGGACCGCGGAAGCGGCCCCCGCCGCCGTATCCGCCGCGAAAGGCTCTCC
Organism: Amycolatopsis sp. NPDC058986; assembly: GCF_042741125.1. NCBI lineage: Bacteria > Bacillati > Actinomycetota > Actinomycetes > Pseudonocardiales > Pseudonocardiaceae > Amycolatopsis > Amycolatopsis sp. NPDC058986. The sequence continues at coordinate 6,217 of NZ_JBHYJW010000063.1, forward strand.
CGCGGTGCCTTCCGCGCCGAGCACGTCGCCGCCGCCACCGGCGACGTCTTCGTCGGCTCCGGCGTCGCCCGCCGCGCAACCACCGTCCCCGCCACCGCCGCAGCGGCCGGGCACGATCCGGCTGCCCGGCGGCGGCACCGCCACGATGGTGCGCAGGAACCTCGGCCCGAACGCGGAGCTGCCGATCCCGGACAACATCGGGGAGGCGACGTGGTGGGGTGCCGACCTCACCGCGGCCGGCGGGGCGAGCGTGTTCGCCGGGCACGTCAACTGGCGCGGCGCGACCGGCCCGTTCGCGGAGCTGTGGGACGAGAAGATCGGCGGCGCGATCACCGTCGTCGACGTGCGCGGGAAGACGTGGCGCTACAAGATCTCCCAGCTCGTCACCGTGCACAAGAACGATCTGCCGCAACGCGCCGACGAGCTGTTCGGCCCGTCCGGCCCGCATCGCGTGGTGCTGGTGACCTGTGGTGGCCGCTGGGTCGGCGGGCCGCAGGGCTACGAGGAGAACCGCGTCGCCATCGCCGATCCGGCGTGAGCTAAGTTACCCACGGGTAATATAGGTCTCCGGCCACCGGATACAGCACAATGCCCGTGGACGGGCAACGGCGAGAGGTGACTTCGATGGCGACGTTCTTGATTACCGGCGCGACCGGGCTGATCGGCCGCCACTTCACCCGCCTGCTGCTTTCCCGCCCCGGCACGAACGGCGCGGACAGCGTCGCGCTCGTGGTGCGGGCGTCCTCACGGGACAAGCTCGCCGCGCTCGTCGACCAGTGGCCGCACGCGGACCGCGTCACGCTGGTCACCGGCGACCTCGCCGAACCACTGCTCGGAGTGTCCGAAGAGGACCGTGAGCGGCTGCGCGGGCAGGTCGATCACGTCGTGCACCTCGCCGCTCTTTACGACATCACCGCCGACGACGAGGCCAGCATCAAGGCCAATGTGGACGGTACGAAACACGTCGTCGACCTCACCGCCGACCTGAACGCCGGCTGCCTGCACCACGTTTCGTCGGTCGCGGTCGCCGGTGACCACGACGGCGTGTTCACCGAGGACATGTTCGACGTCGGCCAGCGGCTCCTGACCCCTTACCACCGCACGAAGTTCGAGGCCGAGAAGCTGGTCCGCGAACAGCAGGAAGTGCCGTGGCGCGTGTACCGGCCGGCCATCGTCGTCGGGCATTCCGAGACCGGCGAAATGGACAAGATCGACGGTCCCTACTACCTCTTCCCCGCGATCAGCAGGCTCACCGGACTGCCGGATCTGCCGCTGGCCGGCCCGGATCTCGGTGATTCGAACATCGTCCCGGTCGACTACGTCGCGAAGGCGCTGCTGGAGCTGGTGACCACCGACGGGCTCGACGGGCGCGCGTTCCACCTGGTCAACCCGGAGCCACAGCCGGTGGTGTCGGTATACAACGCCTTCGCGAAGGCGGCAGGCGCGCCGACGATTTCGGTGCAGCTGAACGACAAACTGTCCAAGGGCATCGTCGGGCTGGCGAAGCTGTCCGAGCACATCCCCGGGTTCACGATCGCGCGGGACGCCGTCCTCGAACGCCTCGGCATCCCGCCGGTGCTGCTGGACAACGTCGCGTTCGCGTCGGTGTTCTCGTCCGCCTCGACCCGCAAGGCACTCGCGGGCTCCGGCGTCGAGGTCCCCCGGCTGGAGGACTACGCGGCGACGTTGTGGCGGTACTGGCGCGAGCACCTCGACCCGTTCCGGGCCCGCAAGCACGGCCCGCGCGGCGAGCTGGACGGCCGCCGCGTGATCATCACCGGCGCGTCCTCGGGCATCGGGCGCGCGACGGCGCTGAAGGTCGCCGCGGCGGGCGGCGTCCCGCTGCTGGTCGCGCGGCGGCAGCACGAACTCGAAGAGGTCCGCGACGAGATCCTCGCCGCGGGCGGCACGGCGTCGGTGTATCCGGCGGACCTGACCGACGAGGAGTCGGTGCACAAGGCCGTCGACGCGATGCTGGCCGAGCACGGCCGGATCGACATGCTGGTGAACAACGCGGGCCGCTCGATCCGCCGCTCCATCAAGCTCTCGTACGACCGCATGCACGACTACGAGCGCGCGATGGCGATCAACTACTTCGGCGCGGTGCGGCTGATCCTCGCGGTGCTGCCGCACATGTCGGAGCGGAAGTTCGGGCACATCGTGAACGTGTCGTCGATCGGTGTGCAGGGCATCGCGCCGCGGTTCTCGGCGTACGCGGCGTCGAAGGCCGCTTTGGACTACTTCTCGCGGATCGCCGCGACCGAGACCCACGGCGACGGGATCACGTTCACCACCATCCACATGCCACTCGTGCGCACGCCGATGATCCGGCCGACGAAGATCTACGACGCCTTCCCGACGAAGTCGCCGGAGCAGGCCGCGGACATGGTGATGAAGGCGCTGGTCGAGCGCCCGAAGCACATCGGAACGCCCGCCGGCCAGGCAATCGGGCTCGCGTACACGCTCACGCCGGGACTCACCGACGCCGTCGCGTACCAGGGCTTCCGGATCTTCCCGGACTCCGCGGCCGCGGGTGGCTCCGGCGGGCTCAAGATCGGACGTGGCGAGAAACACCTGTCGAAGGCGGCGATGGCACTGGCCAGGCTCAGCCGCGGATTCCACTGGTGACTCTCCGCTTCCGGGCGGCGGCCGTTCGGGGATCATTTGTCAGGGCCGGGTGAAGACACACCGGTGAATCACCAAGCCTGACGCCGACGACACGGTGTACGCGGGTACGGTCGGGCACATGGTTCCCGAGCGAGACAACAGCCTCCCTGGCCTCCTTCCCCTGCGGCGCGAGTACACCCAGGCGTGGCACGGTTTCGACCGCAACGAGGTGCGGCAGTACCTCGATCACGTCGAGGGCCAGCTGCGTCGGCTGCTGAACGAGCGCGACGCCTCGTCGAACCAGCTGGCGACCGTGTCCCGCGAACTCGAGACCGCGCGCCAGGAGATCCAGAAGCTCCAGGCGCGGGTCGAGGAACTGAAGAAACCCCCGGAGCGGTTGGAAGATCTCGACGAGCGGATGCAGCGGACGGTCACGCTCGCGCAGGCGCGTGCCGACGAGATCACCAAGCGTGCCCAGGTGGCCGCCGAGAAACACTGGGCGTCGTCGAGCGATGCTTCGCAGAAGCTGCGTGACCGCTACACGAACCTGATGGCCGAATTGGACAAGCAGGCCGAGGCGCTGCACTCCGAGCACGAGGCGGCACTGGCCGAGACGCGCGCGGAAACCCAGCGGCTGACGGTCGAGGCGGCGCAGCGGCGGGAGCTGCTGGACACCGAGGCCGAGCGGAAGCGCCGCAAGATCGAGCGCGAGTTCGAGGCGTCGATGGCCGCGCAGCGGGCCACGCTGGAGAAGCACGTCGCCGACCAGCGCACCGCGAGCAAGCAGCAGGCCGAGCGGCGGATCGCCGAGGCGACCGCGGAGGCCAAGCGGCTCGTCGACGAGGCCACCGCCGAGGCGAAGCGCCGGCTGGACGAGGCGACCACCACGGCCGCGCAGCGGACCACCGCGGCGCAGCGGAAGGTCGAGCGGCTGGCCGAGATCCGCGAGCAGGCCCGCAAGAGCCTGGCCATGGCGGACGAGATCCTGGGCCGCAGCGAGGGCCAGCTGAAGCCGTTGCCGGAGGAATCCGTCATCCCGCAGGCGTCGAAACTGGTCGGCGGCGACGAGCCCACGCAGAACGGCAACAGTGCCTCCGCCGAGCAGGGCAAGAACGGGTCGGGCCAGAACGGGTCCAAGCCCGCCGCCAAGACCGGCTCCTGAGTTCGACTCTTCCCCCGGTTGGGTGACGACCCGCAGTGCCCGCCGCGTCGGCTACCGTCGGGGAGACGACGTCCCCGGCGGATGAGAAGGGTTGATGCGACGGAAAACGGGGTACCGGCTGGTGGCCGGGGTGGCGGTGGTGGTGGCCGCGGCGAGCCTGGTCGTGGCGGCGACCCATTCCCGGGATGTCGAAGGCGCTGCGGCACCTCAGCCGGACGCCCGGTTGGCCCGGGTTCCCGACTGCGGTCCCGTCATCGCCAAGCTGGATCTTCGCGCCCAGCTCGCCCAGCTCGTCGTCGTGGGGGTGCCGGGCAGCGATCCGGCGTCGACGGTCAAGCTCGTCCAGGATCACCAGCTCGGCGGAATCTTCATCGCGGGTGACGCGACCGAGCTTCTCACCCATCAGGCGCTCGACGCCGTCCAGAAGGCCGCGAAGGTGCCCGTGTCGGTCGCGGTCGACGAGGAGGGCGGCCGGGTCCAGCGCATCGACACGCTCGACGGCCGCATCCCGAGCGCGCGGGAGCTGGCGGCGACCAGGTCGCCCGAGCAGGTGCGGGAAGTGGCCGCGCTGCGGGGCAAGCAGCTGCGGGCCCGCGGCGTCACCGTCGACTACGCGCCGGACGCCGACATCACCGACCAACCCGCCGACCAGGCCATCGGCGATCGCTCGTTCAGCGGCGACCCCGAGCGCGCGCGGCTGTACGTGCGCGCGTTCGCCGCGGGCCTGCGCGACGCCGGGGTGTTTCCGGTACTGAAACACTTCCCCGGGCACGGGCACGCGTCGGGTGATTCGCACACCGGGCTCGTCCACACGCCGCCGCTGCCCGAGCTGCGCCGGGTAGATCTGGTTCCCTACCAGCGGATCACCGAGTACGGGCCGATCGGGGTGATGGTCGGGCACCTCGACGTCCCCGACCTGACCGCCGGCCTGCCCGCGTCGCTGTCGGCACCGGCCTATCAGCTGCTGCGCGGGGAATTCGGCTTCACCGGGCCGGTGGTGACGGACGACCTCGGCGCGATGAAGGCGATCACCGAGCAGTTCCCGTTGCCCGAAGCGGTGTTGAAGGCTTTGCGGGCGGGTGCGGACGAGGCCCTGTGGTCCTCGGGCGGACACGTGGACCAGGTCCTGGACCGGCTGTCCCAAGCCGTCGGGACCGGCGAGCTGCCCGAGTCGCGGGTGCGGGAGTCACTCACCCGGGTGCTGACGGCCAAAGGCTTGTGTGGCTGACGGTTAGGGTGTTCGACCGACGGACACACTGGAGGAACGGGCATGGCCACGAACGCCACCCTCGGCGGTACCTTCGACCTCGGCGGCGAGCTGACCGTGCACCGGATGGGATACGGCGCGATGCAGCTGGCGGGTCCCGGCGTGTGGGGCCCGCCCCGCGACCAGGATGCCGCCGTGGCCGTGCTGCGCGAGGCCGTCGAACGCGGCGTGAACCACCTCGACACGAGTGACTTCTACGGCCCGCACACCGTGAACACCCTGATCCGCGAAGCGCTGCACCCGTATCCCGAGGGCCTGCGCATCGTCACGAAGGTCGGCGCGCGGCGGACGCCGGACAAGGGATGGTCGCCCGCGCTGTCGGCGGACGAGCTGACCTCGGCCGTGCACGACAACCTCCGCCACCTCGGCGTCGACACGCTCGACGTGGTGAATCTGCGGCTGGCAGGAGAAAACGCCGAGTACCCGGTGCCGGGATCGCTCGCGGAGCCGTTCGGTGTGCTCGCCGAGCTGCGGCGGCAGGGGCTGATCCGGCACCTCGGCGTCAGTCACGTCACGGCCGAGCAGCTCGACGAGGCGCGCTCGATCGCACCGGTGGTGTGTGTCCAGAACGAGTACAACCTGGCCAACCGCGGCGCCGACACGATGGTCGGCAAATGCGCGGCCGAGGGCATCGCGTTCGTCCCGTACTTCCCGCTCGGCGGGTTCAGCCCGTTGCGGTCCGGCGTGCTCGACGACTGCGCCCGCCGTGTCGAGGCGACGCCCACGCAGGTCGCGCTCGCCTGGCTGCTCCAGCGCTCGCCGACGACGCTGCTCATCCCGGGAACGTCCTCGGTGGCGCACCTGCGGGAGAACCTCGCCGCCGCGGATATGGTGCTGCCCGAGGACGTCCTCGCCGACCTCGACCGGATCGGCACGCGCTGATCAGGGTTTCGGCACCGATTTCCCCGGCGTCGTGATCCCCCGGCGCACATCGCCGGGGCTGAACTCGGTCCGGCGCGGTGCGCGCCGGTTCGTCGAGTGGAGCTGCCACGGCACGCTGACCACCATCACGCCGGGCATGAACAACAGCCTTCCCTTGAGCCGCAAGGCACTCTGGTTGTGCAGCAGGTTCTCCCACCAGTGCCCCACGACGTATTCGGGGATGTAGACGCACACCACGTCGCGAGGGCTGGACCGGCGGATGTTCTTGACGTATCCCAGCAGTGGCCGGGTGATCTCCCGGAACGGCGACTCGATCACCTTCAGGCCGACGCCCATGTCCCGCTTCTCCCACTCGCGTTGCAGCGCGCGGGTGGCCTGGTCGTCGACGTTGACGGTGATCGCGGTCAGCTCGTCCGGCCGGGACGCGCGGGCGAACGCGACCGCCCGCTGGGTGGGTTTGTGCAAAGTGGACACCAGCACGATGGCTCGCACGCGGCTGGGGAGGATCGCGCTCTCGTCGTCGGGCAGCAGTTCGTCACGGACCCGGTCGTAGTGCCTGCGCACGGCCCGCATCAGCACGTACAGCACCGGAATCGCGATGACGACCAGATACGCACCGTGCTGGAACTTGGTCAGCAGCACGACAACGAGCACCAGACCGGTGAGTACCGCACCGAACGCGTTGATCGCCCGCGCGAGGCGGAATCGATGCCGCTCACCCCGCGACGTCGCTTCGGCGAGCTTGCGGTTCCAGTGCCGCACCATTCCCGCCTGGCACAACGTGAACGACGTGAACACCCCGAGGATGTACAGCTGGATGAGCTTGCTGACAACGCCGTCGTAGACGTAGATGAGCAGCCCGGCGACGAGCGCGAGCAGCAGGATGCCGTTGGAGAACGTCAGCCGGTCGCCGCGGGTGTGCAGCTGGCGCGGCAGATAGCGGTCCTGGGCCAGAATCGAGCCCAGCAACGGAAAGCCGTTGAACGCGGTGTTCGCGGCGAGGATCAGGATCAGCGCCGTCGCGGCCTGCATGTAGTAGAAGAGCACGGTGTCGTCGCCGCCGAACACCGCCGCGGCGATCTGCGCGATCACCGTGCGCTGCGGGGTGTTCGCGCAGTCGCCGCGGAATCCGGTGAGGTCACAGGCGTTCTCCGCGATCCGCACGTTCGCGATCATCGCGAGCACGGTGATCCCGCCGAACATCGCGATCGCGATGACGCCCATCGCGGTCATCGTCTTCGCGGCGTTGCGTCCCTTGGGTTTCCGGAACGCGGGTACACCATTCGAGATCGCCTCGGCACCGGTCAGCGCGGTGCAGCCGGAGGCGAACGCACGCAGCATCAGGAACGCGACGGCGAAGCCGGTGAGACCGACCTGCTCGGGACGGATCTGGTATCCGGCACTCTCCGCGACCGGCGCGTGCCCGGCGATCGCGCGGCCGAGGCCGAGCACGATCATGACCGCGACGCCGGCGACGAACGCGTAGGTCGGCACCGCGAACGCGCGCCCGGATTCCCGCACCCCGCGCAGGTTCATCGCGGTCAGGAAGGCGACGAACCCGAGGTTGATCAGCACCCGGTACGGGTTGAGCCCGGGCACCGCGGAGATGATGTTGTCGACCCCTGCCGCGACGGAGACCGCGACCGTCATGATGTAGTCGACCAGCAACGCGCCGGCGACCACCAGCCCTGCCGACCGGCCGAGGTTGCGGGAGGCCACCTCGTACGAGCCGCCTCCGCTCGGGTAGGCCTGCACGACCTGCCGGTAGGACAGCACGACGACGGCCAGCAGGACGACGATCGCCGCCGCCACCCACGGCGCGAGGTGCAGGAACGCCAGCCCGCCCAGCGCCAGGATCAGCAGGATCTCCTGGGTGGCGTAGGCGACCGAGGAGAGCGGGTCGCTGGCGAAGACCGGCAGCGCCAGCCGCTTGGGCAGGAGCGTCTCGCCCAGCCGGTCGCTGCGGAAGGGCAGCCCGACGACGAGGCGCTTGAGCACTGCGGTGGGTGACGGCACGGCCTGAGCGTAAGTTGCCGCTCAGGCCGTGGGACCACGTCGAGACGTAGAGAAAGCGTAAATAAAAGTGTTACGCCCGTACAAGTCTCGTCAGGGCTATGGACTTTTGAAGACTATTTCATGTGTCTAGTTTGGACACTTTGTCTGGTCCGGCTCGGTGTCGGGATCCGGCTCGCGCCGGACCTCGACACCGGTTTTCAGAATGCGCCGCAATTGCTCGTGGCGGGCTTCCCTGCCAGGCGGTCGGCGATCCAGTTGGCGGCGTTGCCCGAAGCGCCGAACGCGGCGAGCGCGTGGGAGAGCACCGGACTGAAGGAGGGCAGGTCCTTGAACTCGACGTTCGCGCCCTTGCCGCACCAGTCCTTGGCCATCTGCTTGCCCTGGGGGTAGGGCACGATGTCGTCCATCGGGGTGTGCTCGACGAGCACCGGCGCGGCGGGCTTGAGGTTACCGATCTTCAGGTCCTCGACCACCGATTTGAAGGGTTCCTCCGACAGATAGGCCGAGACCGGCCTGCCGTCCTTGGTCAGGGTGTTGGTCTGCTTGAAGGCGAGCTGGAAAATGGCGTCCATCGTGCAGATCTGGCGGGCCTGCAGGAATAGTTGCGCGCCGGTGGGGTTGGCCAGATCCAGCATATGTGTTTCGGGGTAAGCCGTATTGATGCCGATGAGCGCGAATCCGAGGAAACCGGCCGCGTACGCACCGTCGAGACTTTTGGCGAGTACGGCCTTGTCCGCCGGTGCGGCACCCGCGTAGGCGCCATTGAGGTCGAGTTCCGGCGCGTAGTCCGGCGCCATTTCCACCGCCGCGGCGGAGGCGCCGCCGCCCTGGGAATAGCCGACGATACCGATCGGCGCGTTCTTGTCCAGCCCCGAATCGGGCAGCCGCTGCGCCGCGCGGACGACGTCGAGTGTGGTGTGTGCCTCCGAGCGGCGCATCACGTAGGTGTGCTCCATGTTCGGCGTGCCGAGGCCCTCGTAGTCGGTCTGCGCCACGGCGAAACCCTTTTGCAGCAACGCGTTCACGAACTGCGTCTGCACGTTCGCGATGATGTCCGCACTGCCCTCGCCCGCGATCGTCTTGGACACCGCGCACTTGTCGCCCATTCCCGACGTGAACGGCGCGTAGGCGACGATCGGGCGCGGTCCCTGGCCCGTCCACGGCGCCGTCGGCACGATCACGGTACCGGTCACCGGAATCGCCTTGTCCTTGGTGTCACGGGACAGGTACATGATCCGGGTCGCCTTGCCACCGTTGAAAGCGGATGGCTGCGACTTGATGACGTCACCGTTCTGCCCCGCGGGAAGCGGCGAAGGTGGCGTGTAGAACGCTTCGTCCGCCGTCGCGGGAGCTGCCGCCGCGACCGTGACCGCGGCCGTCATCACCACCGCGGCCGACAAAACCGAAACGACCCTGCCGAAACGAAGTCGAGCGGAAAACCGCATAGCTTCTCCAGTGAACGCGCTATCGGACAGAATTCCGGGAAATGACGCCCGTATCGGCAAAGAGTTTCGGCCGGGGCCACGAAGCTGTCAAGGACGACCCCGCGACCCCGGCCGAAAATGGCATGCCGAACAGAGCCCGGATGCGCGTTTTTAGCATCGGCGCGCGAGCGGACGGCTTCGGCCACCGGTCAGTGCGGTCCCACGAAAAGCGGCGTCAACATCACCCGCGGGAGCGTCAAGGGTTCGTGAGAACCGCTACGCCGGGTGGGCTCCGCGGCCGCATGCTGGGCGGCAACCCCGCTGACACCTATGAAGAAGGCGATGCATGAGCGACGCTTGCGAGCGAATGATGGATATCATGCGCCAAAAAGGATCGAACACTGTCTCGCGGAGCGAGGCGATCGCATGAGCGACCTGGCCTATTCGGTGATGCTGATCGCGTGTTGCGTGCTGTTCGCACTCGTGCTGCGGTTCCTGCAGTGGTGGCTGAACACCGACCGCCGGCCGGGCACGCGCCCGGCGTCGCGCCGCGAGGGCGGCGAGCCGCGCATGGAGCACACCCCGTACCGGCGGCCGGTGCGCTGAGGCTCATCCCCGGCGCTGTTCCACCAGGGTCAGCTTTTCGCTGAGCTTCCAGAGCTTCTGGACGGCGTCGGGGTCGACGGCGGCAGCCGCGGCCTTGGCAGGCAGGCGGCCGTCGTAGTAGCCGCCCGCCAGCACCTTGGCCCCGGGATCGGCGAGCCGGGCGACGACCTCGGCGCCTTCGGTGACGGGACGGCCGCGGTAGCTGTAGTGCTGGAGCATCCCGGTGGCGACGATGCCGGGATGCACGCTGACGGCCTCGCGGACCTTCGGCCGGAACTCGGTCAGCGCGGTGGTGAACATGGTCAGCGCCAGCTTGGACTGCGCGTACGCGGCGCCACGGTTGTACCGCCGCTTCCAGTTGAGATCGGCCCAGTTGATCCGGCCGCCGCGATGCAGTGACGAGGACACGTTGACCACCCGGCTCACCGGCGAGGCGTCCAGCCGGTCCTCGAGCAGCCTGGTCAGCAGGTACGGGGCCAGGTAGTTGACCTGGAACGTCGCCTCGTGGCCGTCCTTGGTGATCGTACGGTTGCCGGTGCCCGCGACACCCGCGTTGTTGACCAGGACGTCCAGGCGGCCGAACGCCTGCGCGACCGCGGCGGCCATCTCGGCGACCTGCCGCAGATCGGCGAAGTCCGCGACGACGGGCTGGAGACGCCGTGCGTCGACGCCGGAATTCACCAGTCGCCGGCAGGCGTCCTCACCTTCTTCGCGGGTGCGGGCGTGCGTGATCACCGTGGTGTCGCCGGTCGCGAGCAGCCGTACCGTTTCGTAACCGATGCCGTCGGTGGTTCCGGTGACGAGAACCGTGGGGTTTTCGGGCATGCTGTTCCATCCACAATGGAGTGAGCGCGCGGGGAGCCCGCGCGGGAATGGGCAGGACTCAGCTGCCGGCCGGTGAATCGCCGGGTTCGGTGGTATCGCCGACCGGCACCGGATCAGGCGGCCGGTCGTCGTGGCGCACGCCCCACGCGTGCCCCCGTACGAGACCTCTGCCCATCCTCCGATGGAATCCAGCCCGGCGTGCGGGGGCAAGAACCCGCGGCCCGAACTTACGGATTCCTAGCGAACGGCGCCGCTGTCCGCGTCCGGTACCGGCTTCGTCCTGGTTGTGTCGCAATACCCCGCCTCCCCGGGCGATCTCGCTGACCAGCGGCGATAATCGGAGCGTGGCTCAGGTGCTGTTGATCGAGGACGACCCGTCCATCCGCCGGAGTCTCGGCATGGCGCTGGGCAAACACGGCCACGACGTCAAGGCGGTCGAGACCGGCGAGGAGGGCCTGCGCGTCTCCCGTGCCGAGCCGCCCGAACTCGTGGTACTCGACCTGATGCTGCCCGGGATCGACGGGTTCGAGGTCTGCCGCAGGCTCCGCGCGGACGGGCCGGTGCCGATCATCGTGCTGACCGCCCGCAATGACGATTTCGACGTCGTCGGCTGCCTCGAAGCTGGCGCGGACGACTACGTGGTGAAACCCGTGCGGCCGCGGGTGCTCGACGCGCGGATCAAGGCCGTGTTGCGTCGCGGCACGCCCGAACCCGCGGGCACCGAGCAGCACGCCGGCCTGACCCTCGACCGCGCGGCGATGACCGTCACGAAGGACGGCGAACCGGTATCGCTGACGCCGACCGAACTGCGTGTCCTGCTCGAACTCTCCCGCTCCCCCGGCCGGGTGCTCAGCCGGCAGCAGCTGCTGGAATCGGTGTGGGAGCACGACTATCTCGGTGACTCCCGGCTGGTCGACAACTGCGTGCAGCGGCTGCGCGCCAAGATCGAGGCCGATCCGGCGTCGCCGGTCTTCGTGCAGACCGTCCGCGGTTTCGGCTACCGGTTCGGCCCGGTATGAGCCCGCGGTGGCTGACCGGCCTGCGTGTCCGCCTCGTCTTCGCGTTCGTGCTGGTGACGGTCCTCGGCGCGGTCACGGCCGCCTGGGCGAGCTACGCCTCGACCAGCACGTCGCTGGTGTCCGAAGCCGAGCAACGCGCCGGCGACGACCTCCGGCACCGGGTCGGCGCGCTCACCGCCGACCTCGCCGACCCGCCCGACCAGGCCGCGCTGGACCGGCTGCGTGCCGCGGCCGGCGCGCCCGCGCTGGTCACCTACCACCAACTGTCCTCTTCGGACGGCGGCGAGGTCGGCCTTGTCTCCGCCGACCTGCGTGCCGCGGTCTCCTCCCGTGACCAGCTGGTACGGCAACGCGTCGCCTCGCCCACCGGGCCGAAGCTGGTGCTCGGGACCCCGGTGACGCGGACCGCGCTGGACGGCACCCGGTCGCTGTCGGGCATCGAGGTCTACGCCGTCCGCGATCTTTCCGGGGTCCAGCAGCAGATGGACGCCTCGGCCAGTGCCGCCGTCCTGACCAGCGCGCTGGCGCTGCCGCTGGCGATCCTGCTGGCGCTGCTCGCCGCGCGCGGGGTGCTGCGGCCGGTCCGCGAACTGCGCACCACCGCGCGCCGCCTGGCCGCGCACGACCTCTCCGCCCGGCTGCGCGTCCGCGGCTCGGACGAACTCGCCGATCTCGCGGGCACGTTCAACCACATGGCGGCCGAGTTGCAGGACTCGGTGGCCGAACTGCGCCGGCTGGAGGCCGACGCGCGCCGGTTCGTCGCCGACGTCTCGCACGAGCTGCGGACCCCGCTGACGACGTTGACCGCGGTCGTCGAGGTGCTGGAGGACGAGGCCGGGGCGATGTCACCGGACGCGCGGACGTCGACACTGCTCGCCGTCGAGGAGACGCGAAGGCTGACACGGCTGGTGGAAGACCTGATCGAGGTGTCCCGCTTCGACGCGGGCGCGGCGCGGCTTCGGCTGGAGGGCGTCGAACTGCGTCAGGCCATTGTGGACTGTCTCCGCTCGCGCAGCTGGACGGACCGAGTCGGCCTCGACGCCCCCGAGCCGATCACCGCGGTACTCGACCGGCGTCGTTTCGACATCGTGGTGGCGAACCTGGTGGGAAACGCGCTGCGGCACGGCGCGCCACCGGTGCGGATCCGGCTGCGGGCGGACGAACGGGAGGCGACGGTCGAGGTCGTCGACCACGGTCCCGGTCTGCCCGGCGATCTGGCCTCGCACGTGTTCGAACGGTTCTACAAGGCGGACGCGGCGAGGACGCGGTCCGAGGGCAGCGGGCTCGGCCTGGCGATCGCGGTCGAAAACGCGCGGCTGCACGGCGGCGACATCGAAGCGGGCAACGCGCCCGGCGCCGGTGCCCGGTTCGTCGCCCGCTTTCCCCTGCGCCCCAAGGAGGACACGTGACCCGGCGAGTGTTGGCAGCGGCTGTCCTCCTCGCGACGCTGACCGCGTGCGGTGTCGAACCCAGCGGCGTACAAGACGGCGGCAAAGCTCCGACGGGCGTCGCACGCGGCGTGACGCTGTACTTCGTCGACGCCGAAGGCGAGCTGGTGCCGAGCCCTCGCCCCACCCAGCGGCTCGGCACTATCACCGACGCGCTCAACCTGCTGGTCGCCAGCAGCAGCTCGTCCCAGAGCGATGGCCTGCACTCCGCGTTCGCCTGGCAGAGCGCGCTCGGCCGCAGTCCCCTGGTGACCGAATCCGACGAGCTGATCAGGATCAACCTGCCGCTGGCGAAGTACGAGATCGCACCGCTCGGCGTCGACCAGTTCGTCTGCACCGCGCTCGGCGTGCACCGGCAGGCCGGGAAGCCCGCCGCGAAGGTCGTGGTCACCTACACGATAGGCGGCGACACCGAACCGCTGAGCTGCCCGGTGCTCCGCTGACCCCTGCTCACGGCACGTGGCTCATGGGGTGTGACAAGGGGGTCCCTGGGTGCGGTGGATGCACCCAGGGCGTCCCTCGGACCGGCCGCGCACGGGCCGACAGCTTTCGCCCGGTGTCCCCAGTGCTCGACCCCATCACAACCCGGCCGCGTCCCGCATGACGTGGTAGACGTCGGTGTTCTCGACGATGCCGCCCAGCCGCGCGGATCCCGGGCCGCTCGCGGTGACCGGCGTGTCGGCGCCCGAGTGCTCGTTCGTCGTCCAGTCCACAGTGAACTTCAGCTTCGAGCCGGGGACCGGGAACGGACCGTCCTCGCGGGCGTGTTCGGGCCCGGTGTTGGAGCTGTCGTAGTTCTCGATGCTCAGCCCGCCGGTCTCGTGATCACCGCCGATGATCACCAGCGTGTCGGGGTGCGAGCGGACGAACCGCATCACCTCGGCCACGGTCTCGTCCAGCGCACGGCCGGCGTCGATGACCGAATGCGCGTTGTTCTCGTGGGACATCCCGTCGATGCCTTCCTCCTCCAGGAAAAGGAAGAAACCCTTCGGGTTCTGGGAAAGCGTGTCGAGCGCCTTGCGCGCCATCTGCCGCAGCGGCACCTTCGGCGCGTATTTACCGACACCGTCCGGCCCGTAGTCGACCATGTCCTCGTTCGCGAACAAGCCGAGGATCCGGTTCGCGCGGGTATGGGCCAGCTCGTCGGCATTGCGCACGTAGGTGTAGCCCGTCCGCTGTGCCCGCTCGACGAGGTTGCCGTACGGGCTGCGGCTCTCTTCGCCCGGTTTGTCCGGCCAGACACCGGGATTCCCCTTCGGGTACCACCAGTCCTCGCCACCGCCGAGCAGCACCTCGGGACGGCTGTTCTCGATGTACTGCTTGGCGATGTCGCTCTGGGAATCCCGGCTCGGCACGTGCGCCGCGAACGCCGCGGGCGAGGCGCCGGTGACCTGGGCCGTGGTGACCAGCCCGGTCGCCTTGCCCGCCTTCCTGGCGCGTTCCAGCACTGTCTCCAGTGGACGGTCGTGGACGTCGACACCGACCGCGCCGTTGCGGGTCTTGTGCCCGGTCGCGAGCGCGGTGGCCGCTGCCGCCGAGTCGGTGACGACCTCCTCCGGATCGTCCGGCGCGGTGCGGACCAGACCCGTCACCGGGAGCTTGTTCATCTCCAGCTCCCCGCGTTTGCCCACGGTGGCCAGCCGGATGAGATCGCGCTGCCCGAGCCCCATCCCGTCACCCTGGATGTAGATGATGTTCTTCGCCAGGCGGGCACCGGCGGGTGCCGCCTCGGTCGTCTGCGCGACGGCGACCGTGCCGCCCCCGAGCACCACCAGCACCGCCGCCGCGACCAGGCCACGCTTGCGCACATCGCCTCCCGATCAGGTCATTAGTTAGGAACCTTTCCTAACATAGACTTAACGGGAAAGCGAGACCCTGTCGGCGGACGGCCTGGTCAGCACACCTCCGCAGCCGCCTGCGTGCGGCACGCCGCCAGTGACCGTCAGGGGCAGCCGCAAATGCTCTTCGCCTCGACACGCAGGCTGGATGTCACATGCTCGGAGCGGAGCTTGCCGACCACGATCGCGGCGTTGTGGCGGATGGCCTCGCTGCTTCCGTTCCGCATCGCGGATACGAGCTTCTGCACCTGGGAGTCGCCAAGCGATGGGCCGAGTTTCCGCAGTTCCGCCATCGCGTCCTCGATGTCGCTCAGGTTTGTTCCGCCCAGCCGGTTGACGAGGCCGGTGACGACGGCGTCGAGCTTTTGGTCGACCTGGTGGCCGAGGCGGGCCGAATCGGCATTGAGCGCGGCTTCCTTGGCGCGCAAGGCATTGGCGAGGCTGGTGGCCTGCGGTGTGGCTTCGCCGACCGGCCCGGAGACGTCGGTTTCGGCCACGACGGTGGCGGCTTCCTGTTTCACGGCCGCGTCGGCGTCCGACGGCGGGCGGTGCAGCAGGAATGTCAGCACGCGGTTGTAGGCCCGCTCGAATCGGTCTTGAAGGGACTTGTCAGTGGCGGCCTTGACGACGGATTGGACCACCGGTTGCAGGATCGGGATCGCGTCGGTGACTGGTTTGAGCACGTTCGCCACCTGCTCGGTGAACAGTTTCTCCACGTGGAGAACGATTTTCCGTTCGCCCTCATGGATGATCTCGGTCGCGGGCTCGGGCTTGACGGACGCCGACGCCACCTTCGCGGCGTCGATCTGGTCGAGCGTGACTTCCGCGGGCGGGGCCGTTGCCTCCTTCGGGGCGCTGACGGTCAATTCGGCGGGCAGGTTGGTCACCTGCCGCATCCGAGACGTCTCGTCCTGTACGGTTCGGTCTATCGCACTGTCGCTGACACCATTCTTCTCCCGGGCCGTACCGGCCTGGCTCCCCAGCTGGTTCGCCAAAGTGTCGATGACGTTCAGCCGCGCCATGGCGTCCCGGTAGTCCTGCGGAAAGGCGTTGACGACCTTGCCGTACAACATACCGGCGACCTGCTGCGACATTTTCGCGTCGACCGTCTTCGCGACCTCGGCGTAGCCTTCCTGGTGAATCTTGATCCGGAGTCCCAGGTCCGTGCTCGGAACGCCGAGGTGCATACCGAACAGGGTCAGGGCGGCCAGTGTCGCCAAGGCGGTGGAAATAACTCCACTGCCCTTGCTGTAGAGGTCCACCAGCCAGTACAGCGCTTTGCCCATGCCGACCCGCACCTTGCCGGGGCGACGGCCCGCCAGCAGGAAACTGCTGAGCAAATAGGTCAGGATCAGCAGGCCGAAGACTTGCGGCCCGCTCAGTTTCAGGTGGTCCGAGAAGAATCCCGAGACGCGTTCGAAGAACTGTTGCAGGCCGATGAGCTGACCGATGCTCAGCGAGCCGCTGAACAGGGAAACGTAGCCGGCCAGCAGGACGTAGCAGGCAATGGCGATACCGGCGGGTATCAGGTAGAGAATTCCGGCATCGCACAAATAATACCGGAATCCGGAATCGGCGGGCGGACCGGATCGCCCTTCCCGCCATTTGGTGACGATGACCCCCTTGGCGCTTCTGGTGTACCGGCGGCAGAACAACAACAGCATCCACGCGACCCCGAGCAGCAGCGCAACCCACCGCGAGCCGGTACCCAGGCCCAGCAGGACCACCACGGCTACCAGCAGGTGCAGAGCCGTCCGCCGGAAAAGCAGCCTTACCCGCAGCCGCGGACCGCCGGGAACGTCGAGCAGCGTTCGATTCCGCACCCCGGCCGGTATCCGGACCCGGACGTACGGCGGCCCATCGGGGTCCGCGGGCATCGTTATGTCCTTGACCACCGGAGCCCTGGTCTGCCACGGATAAAGCTCGACGTAGGGGACCGTCTCACCCGCGAGCGCGTCCTCGGCAGCCACGACACCGGTGTACCGCAACCAACCGCCGAGCACCAGGCCGCGCACCTCATCCGGCAGTGATGGCAGACAGCGACGGTCAGCCGAGCAGCGCGTGCGCCTGCTGTGCCCCGGTGGCCGGCTCGGTGTGCACGACCGCGGCGGCCAGCCGCGGTACCGCGTGCACCAGGTGGTACTCGACCGCGTGCGCGAGCCGATGCGCCGCCTCGACGGTGAGCGTGGGCTCGACGGCTACGGCGAGTTCTGCCCGCAACGTGTGCCCGGTCCAGCGCATCCGCAGCTGGCTCACCCCGGCCACGCCGTCGACGTCGGCGGCGGACCGCTCGGCCAGCTCCACGGTCGCCGGGTCGACGGCGTCCATGAGCCGCCCGAACACCTCCTTCGCCGCGTCACGGAGCACGAAGAGGATCGCCACGGTGATGAGCAGTCCGATGATCGGGTCGGCCAACGGAAATCCCAGCGCGACCCCGCCCGCTCCGACGACGACGGCCAGCGAGGTGAAACCGTCGGTGCGCGCGTGGAGGCCGTCGGCGACCAGCGCCGCCGAACCGATCCGGCGGCCGACCGAGATCCGCCAGCGCGCGACGAGTTCATTGCCCGCGAAGCCGATGACCCCGGCGAGCGCGACGATCCACAGGTGCCCGACCGGTCGCGGATCGATCAGCCGCAGCACCGCCTCGTACCCGGCGAACACCGCCGACGCGGCGATGATCAGCACCACGATCACCCCGGCGAGATCCTCCGCGCGGCCGAGCCCGTAGGTGAACCGGCGGCTCGCGGCCCGCCTGCCGAGCGCGAAGGCGATCCCGACCGGCAACGCCGTGAGTGCGTCGGCGAAGTTGTGGATGGTGTCGCCGAGCAGCGCGACCGACCCGCTCAGCAGCACGACCACGAGCTGCGCGGCCGCGGTGGCGAACAACGCCGCGAACGACCACACCAGCGTCCGCATCCCCTGCCTGCTGGCTTCCAGCGCGCTGTCGAACCGGTCGGCGCTGTCGTGGCTGTGCGGTGTGAACGCGTGAACGAGCGCGTGGCGCACCCGCGACCACCGCGACGCCGGGGCGTGACCATGCGCGTGCCCATGACCGTGTCCATGAGTCTGGCCGTGCTGCGAACCCATACTTGTGAGAATGCCCTGCCCAGGTCCATTATGCAACCATGCACGCGCATGTTAACGCGGGCTCGGCGACGCGGCCCGGCCATCCTGCCGACCAGCGGCAACTCGACCTCGCCGCCGAGATCCTGCGGCATCTCGCCGACCCGACCCGGCTGCATCTGCTGCACCTGCTGACCACCGAGCAGGACGTGACGACGCTGACCGAACAGGTCGCGGCGTCCCGGTCGTCGGTCTCCCAGCACCTGGGGCGGCTGCGGCTGGCCGGGCTCGTCCAGGTCCGCCGCGAGGGCCGCCGCATGCTCTACCGGATCACCAGCGACCACCTCACCGGGCTGGTCGCCGAGGCCCTCGGCTTCGCGGCGCACACCGTGCACGGCATTCCGCACCACGTTGCCCCGCCTGCCGAAAAGTAGGCATTCTCACGCCGTGCAGCAGCGACCGGGACATCGGCGTCTAGGGAGGCGTGAAGCCCAACGCCCGGAATCCGCGTCTCGCCCGACGGCGCCGCCAGCCCGCCCACTCCGCGGGACGCGTGCTGGTCGCCCTGCTGTCCGTGGTGACGCTGGTGGTCACCGGGTTCTTCTGGAACGCCTTGCGGCAGGCGCAGGGACTCGGCGCGTCCAGCGCGATCTCGGGCGAGGGCAAGGCGCCCGACGGCTCACAGAACATCCTGCTGCTCGGGCTCACCACCCGGAAGGACAAGAACGGCCAGGACCTCCCGCCGAACGTCCTGAAGGCACTCCACGCCGGGAATGGCCTCGACGCCGAACATTCGCCCGATCACCAGGATCACACCGGCGGCTACAACACCAACACGATGATCCTGCTGCACGTGCCCAACGACGGCAGCAAGGCGACCGGTATCTCGATACCGCGCGACGACTACATCACCTTTGTGGACGGCCCGCTGCTCGGCGCCAGGCAGGGAAAGATCAAGGAAGGCTACGGCTGGGCGAAGGAACAGGAGCAGGAACGCCTGTACGCCCAGGGTGAGCGGGACCCGGCGACGCTGGAGTTCAAGAGCCGCGAGGCGGGACGCACCTCGACGATCAAGAACGTCGAACACCTGCTGAAGGTCCACGTCGACCATTTCGCCGAGGTCAGCCTCGCCGGGTTCTACCACCTCGCCGACGCGCTCGGCGGTGTCGACGTATGCCTGAAGGAGGCCACCAAGGACGACGCCTCCGGCGCCGACTTCCCCCAGGGGCCCCAGCACCTCAACGGCGAGCAGGCGCTGGAGTTCGTCCGGCAGCGCAACGGCCTGCCCGGCGACGACCTCGGCCGCGAGTCCCGCCAGCAGGCGTTCCTCGCCTCGGTGGCGAGCACCCTGAAACGGGACGGCGTCTTCGGCAGCCTTACCGACCTGCAGAAGCTGCTCACGGCCGCGGAAGAGGACGTCGTCTACGACAAGGGCTGGAACATCCTCGACCTCGCGAAACAGGCGAAAAACCTCAATCCCGCCAACATCGTTTTCCACACCCTGCCGGTCGTGAAGGCCGACAAGATCACGCTGGGCGGGCAGAGCGTCGACATCAACCGTATCGACATCGGCCAGATCCAGGCCGCCGTCCAGTCGTGGATCAACCCCGGCCAGTCCGCACCCGCGCCACCCCCTTCCCCCGCACCGTCCGCCAAGCCCATCGGCTCCGGGTCCACTGTGGACGTCCGCAATGCGTCCGGTGTGGACAATCGCGCCGCCGAGCTGGCGAACACGGTGGCGGGGCAAGGGTTCACCAAGGGCGATACGTCCACTGTGGCCACTCAGCCCGAATCGCATGTGTACTACGGAAAGGGCGCGAAGGCCGACGCCGACGCTTTGGCCGCACAGCTGGGTATCTCCGCGGTCTCGGCCAGCACCGCCGCCTCGGCGGGACATGTCGCGGTGTACCTCGGCACGGACTACCAAGGCCTCCCTGCCGCGCTGGGCGGCACTCCCGCAACACCGTCCTCCGCGGCCGCGCCGCCCACGGAGGGTTCCGTGAACGGCGCGGTCCGGGGCGACCCGAACAAACCGCAGTGCGTCTACTAGATCGCGCGCCGACCGGCCCGTACCGCTCCCGCGATGACCACGGCGCCCGCGAGCGCCGTGACGACGCTCGCCACGCGTAGCGCGGTGTCGGCGCCGGTGGTGAAGGCGTCGACGATCGCGGCGCGGTGCGTGGGTGCCACGGTGAGTGCCTGGGTGATGGTGCGCGGGATCGGCTCACGGTCGCGGAGAATCGCGGGCAGGTGCTGGGTGAAACTCGCGGTCAGCACGGTCCCGACGACCGCGACCCCGAGCGCGCTGCCGAGTTCCCGCGTCGCCGATTGGAGGCCGCCCGCGACACCGGCCTGTTCGGTGGGCAGTGACGCGGTGAGTTCGGTCGTCAGACAGGGCATCCCGAGCGCGAGGCCGATGCCGATGACCACGAGCCAGGCCGCGTAGACGAAGTACGGCTGGCCCGCGGCGGTCGACAGCCCGTACAGGCCGACGGCTCCGGCCAGGAAGGCGGCCGCCAGTGTCGCCGGGATACCGATGCGCTTGGCCAGATCGGGAACGTACCGCGAGCCGAGCAACACCGGCAGTGGCAGCGGCAGAATCCCGAGTCCCGCCTGCAACACGGAATAGCCGCGGCCGTACTGCAGGAGCGAAGCGTTGACGTAGAACAGCCCGAAGTTCCCGAAGAACATGACGAGCATGCCGAGGGCGGCGCTGCGCAGCAAAGGAATGCGGAACAGCCGGGGGTCGAGCATGGGGTGCGGAACCCGCAGTTCGACCACGACCCAGACGGCACCGAGCGCGGCGCTGAGCACGAACGCGGTGACGACGACGGCACTGCCCCAGCCCTGCTCCGGCCCCTCGATGATGCCGATGAGCAGCGCCACGGTCGCGGCGACGAACACCGTCGTGCCCGCCGGGTCGAGGGTGCGGGAATGACGGCTGCTGCGGGGGGCGACCAAAGCCACCCAGAGTCCACAGAGGACCGCTATCGGCGCGACGGCGACGAAGAGACTTCGCCACGAACCGGTGGCCAGCAGCGCGCCACCGCCGACGTTCCCGATGATCCCGGCGACGCCGGTCACCGCGGCCCAGGTCGCGAGAGCGCGGCCACGCCGTTCGGGAGCGGTCGCGTGCACCAGCACCGCCAACCCGTTCGGCAGCACCAACGCCGCCCCGATCCCGGTGATCGCGCGGCCGAGCAGCATGATCGGCACGTTCGCCGAGATCGCGGAAATCCCCGCGCCCACAGCGAAAGTGCCGAGCCCGGTCAGCAGCACACCCTTGCGCCCGAACCGGTCGCCTGCCGCGCCGGCCGGGATGACCAGGCAGGCGAACACCACGATGTAGGCGTCGACGATCCACAGCAGCTGCGACGAACTCGGACGCAGTCCGCTCGCCGAGATCATCGGCACCGCCACGTTGATCGCGGCGACCAGGCTGATCACCAGTACGGTGCACGCGGACACGCAGGCCAGTACCAGTCCCGGGTGCCGCGACGACCGCGCGGGGTCCGGTGCGATCGCGGGCGAGGTTTTCATTCCACTTCCTCTCGATGGGTGTGCGAAGACGCCTCAGTCACGGCGTAAGCGCCCGCGTCGATGTCTTCGACCAGAGTCGGCCCGGTGGGAGTCCAAGCGAGCAGTTCGCGGGTGCGCTCGCTCGACGCGCTCATGTCCAGCCCGAAGAACCGGCCGATGAACCCGAAGTGCCCGGCGGCGTCTTCGGGGGCGACCGACGTCACCGGGACGTCGAGCGAACGCCCGATGGCCTCCGCGATCGTCCGGATCGTGACGGCCTCTTCGGCGACCACGTGCAGCCGTGATCCGGCGGGTGCCTGTTCGAGTCCCAGCCGGATCAGCCGAGCCGCGTCGGAGCGATGCACCGCCGACCACGCCGTGGAACCGTCACCGATGTAGGCGGAGACACCGCGGCGCCGTGCCGCGGCCACCACGGAGCCGATGAATCCGTGGTCCGCCATGCCGTGGACGCTCGGGGCGAACCGTGCGCTGATGACCCGGACTCCGCGATCGACGTATTCGAGCGCGAGGTTCTCACCGCCGCCTCTCATCGAGTTCAGGCCCACGGCGGGCGATACATCCGTCTCCATCGCCGGACGCCCCTTGGCCAAACCGGCGAACGCGGCCGCGAGCAGAAAGGGACGCTCGGTGCCGACGAGCGCTTCGGCGATGGTCTCGATCGCGGCCCGCTCGGTGCCGTTCATCACGGCCGGGTTGGCCCAGTCGTGCTTGTTCGCCAGGTGAACGACGGCTTCGGCGTCGGCAGCCCCGCGACGGAGCACGTCGAGATCGTCGAGGTCCCCGCGAAGCGCCTTCGCGCCCTTCGCGACAAGCGACGTCGCAGCCGCCTCGGACCGAGCCAGGCCGACGACCTCGTGCCCGGCTCCCAGCAGGTCGTCCACGGTCGCGGAGCCGATCCAGCCGGTCGCTCCGGTTACGAACACACGCATGGGCGTGACCTCCTTGATTAGTTTCGAGTCACCGTGCCTCGAAACCGTAACACATAACGAGACACAGTGTCTCGGTATAGTCGAGCCATGCTTGACGAGGAGCGAGGACGAGTCGGCCGGCCGCGGAGCGAGCGAGCGCGGGCGGCCGTGCTGCACGCTGTCGACGATCTACTGCTCGAAGTCGGCTACGCGGCCATGACGATGAAAGGCATCGCCGAGAAGGCGGGCGTGGGCAGGCAGACCGTGTACCGGTGGTGGTCCACCAAGGCGGAGATCCTGTTCGAAGCGAGCGCGGCCGACGCCTCACACGAACTCGCCGTCGACCCCACGGGCGATCCCCTCGGCGATCTCACGGCCTATGTGGACGCCCTCGTGCGCTTCCTCACACACTCGCCGGCGGGCGCCGCCTATCGGGCCCTCCTCGGCGAAGCACAACACGACTCCGCCGTCGCGGATCTGCTCGCCTCGAAGGACATTCTCGGCGACAGCGCCCGAGCCGTGGTCGAACGAGTCGTACGGGACACCGGCTCGATCCCCGTCGACCTCGCCACCGCGTTGCTGATCGGACCGACGTTCTTCTGGATCACGAGCGGACGCGACCCCGCGCGCCTGGTGGCACGGGAGCTGGCCGGGACCTTCCTGCGCGAAGTCCAGACCCGCTCGCCGCGGTGAGCTTCGGCCCGTGAAGTTTGTGGTGCCGTGAAGCATTCGGCGGGTCCGGGATTGTGCGACCTGCGGGATGTGTGCTGCTCGCGGGACGCGACTGTCTCCTAACCCAACATGGATAACGTCAACATCCGCACCACAAACCTAACGTACACGTGCCGCA
>NZ_JBHYJW010000063.1:29681-57511 GCF_042741125.1 Amycolatopsis sp. NPDC058986
GACGCTGATCGTCGGCACGGGAGCGTTCGCGACGTCGGGCGGCAGCGCGCCGTGAATGCCACATTGAGGGACTCTGATTCCCTCAATGTGGCATTCACGGACTTCGACCCCGAAAACGCTGGCCACATCGCAGCAAACGCGGTATAATACGAACGTGGCCATGCGCCACCTTACTTTTCGCTTTTCAGATTAACCCGGGTAATTCGCACCATGGGGCGGAATTCGCGGCCCTTGTGGGCACAAGCTTGGCTAAGCCGGAAATCTTTGCTCATAATCGCCGCATGGCTCCCACTTACGTATTGGTGCACGGATCCGCCGGTAGCGCACAGAGCTGGACGGCGCTCCAGCAGGAAATGGCCCTGCGCGGCCATCGGACGATCGCGGTCGATCTTCCGGGACGCGGCGCGGGATTCTCCCGCGCCTATCACGAGCAGGACCTGGAGACGTTCGCGAAAGAGCCGTCGCCGATCGCCGGCGTCACTGCGGCGGACATGATCGGGCACGTGCTGGGCGTGGTCCGCCGCGTCCACGAATACGGGCCGGTCGTCTTGGTGGCACACAGTTTCGGCGGCCTCGTCACGACCGGCGTGGCCAACGCGGCACCCGAACTGCTCAGCGGGCTCGTCTATATCGCCGCGCAATGTCCCGTCGATCGGGCGCCCGGCGAATATCCGCGACTCCCGGAGTGGGCCGACAGCGCGTTGTTCCCCGCCACCGCTCCACTGCTCGCCGGGGACCCGGCCGTGATCGGCTGCCTCCGGCTGAACTGGCGCGGCGCCGATCGGGCGCAGATCACCGCGCTGCGCGAGGCGATCACCGGCGAACTCACCGACGAAGCCTTCCTCCGCGCCCTCACCGTCATGCAGCCGGACGAGGTGCTGTGGCTGGACGACCCGGAATGGGACCACCGCGTGGACAAGGACACCTGGGGCCGCGTCCCGCACACGTACATCCGGCTCACCGAGGACAGGGCCATGCCGCCGGCCGCACAGGACCTCTACATCAAGGAGGCCGACGCGCTCACCCCGGAAAACCCGTTCGAGGTGCACTCCCTGGCGAGCAGCCACGGCGGCTTTCTCCGGCAGGCAGGCGAAGCCGCGGACATCCTCGCCCGGCTCGGCTGACCCTCGCGGCGACGGAAATCCCGGCCGGGCCGCACCGTCCCGGCTAGGATTTCCGTACCGCCGCGAGAAAGGACCTTGATGCCCCGCCTGCCCGGATTCGCCGTCACCGACCATGTATTCGACGTCCCGCTGGATCACGGCGACCCGTCCGGGCCGTCGATCGAGGTGTTCGCACGGGAGCTGGCCGATCCGGCACGGGTCGGCGACAGGCTTCCGTGGCTTCTCTTCCTGCAGGGCGGCCCCGGCGGCAAATCGCCACGCCCGGTGCGCAAGGGCGGCTGGATCGAACACGCATTGCGCACACACCGCGTACTGCTGCTGGATCAACGGGGCACCGGCCGCAGCACCCCGGTCACGAGCCGGACGGCCGCGCGGATGGACGCGACGACGCTCGCGGCGTACCTCCGGCATTTCCGGGCCGACGCCATCGTGGCCGACTGCGAGCTGATCCGGGCCCGGCTGTGCGGCGACGAACCGTGGGAAACCCTGGGCCAGAGCTACGGCGGCTTCCTCACGCTCAGCTATTTGTCACTCGCACCAGAAGGACTGCGTGCCTGCCACATCACCGGCGGGCTCCCCGGGATCACGGCGACCGCCGATGAGGTCTACGCCCGCCTCTACCCCCGGGTCCGCACCAAGACGGCCGAGTTCTACGCGCGGTACCCGAAAGACCGCGAAACGATGCGGCGCCTGGCCGACCACCTCGCTACGCACGACGTCCGGCTCCCGGACGGTGATCGGCTGACGCCGCGGCGGCTCCGGCTGCTCGGCTTCCGCTTCGGATGTCCGACGCCTTCGAACACACGCATTGGCTGCTCGACGAGGCCTTCGACGGTACCGAGGTCTCGGACACGTTCCTGCTGGCGGCCCTGAACGCCACCGGGTTCGCCGACCGTCCGCTGTATGCGGTACTCCAGGAATGCATCTACGGCCAGGGCACGACTCCGACAGCCTGGGCGGCGCACCGCGCGATGGCGGCGTTGCCGGAGTTCGCCGAGGACGCCGATCCGCTGCTGTTCACCGGGGAGATGGTGTACCCGTGGATGTTCGAGGACATCCGCGCGCTGCGGCCCTTCGCCGGTGCCGCCGAGATTCTGTCCACAGTGGACGACTGGCCCATGTTCTACGACCCGGCGAAACTGGCTGCCAACACCGTGCCGGTCGCCGCTCTCGTGTACCACGACGACATGTACGTCGACGCCGGCCTCTCGCTCGCGACCGCGGCATCGGTGGGCAACCTGCGGACATGGGTCACGAACGAGGCCGAGCACGACGGAATCCACACCGACGGTGAAAAGTTCCTGACCCGGCTCATGGACATGACGACGAGCCGGATCTGACGTCTACTGTGGACGCCGGAGCCGGTTCACAGAGTGAATCCCCTCGGGAACGGATCATCGGGATCGAGCAGATACTGCCCCATCCCGGTGATCCACGCACTGCCGGTGACGGTGGGCACGACCGCTGGTAAGCCGCCGACCGACGTCTCTTCGACAAGCCTGCCGATGAACCGGGTCCCGAGCAGCGATTCGTTGACGAAGTCCTGTTCCAGAGGCAGTTCGCCGCGTGCGTGCAGCTGTGCCATTCGCGCGGAAGTCCCGGTACCGCAAGGAGAACGGTCGAACCAGCCGGGATGGATGGCCATCGCGTTGCGCGCGTCGCTCCCGTCGGCGCCGGGGGCGACGAACTGGACGTGCTTGCAGCCGCCGATGCCGACGTCGGCCGGATGCACCGGCCGGTTCTCCTTGTTGATCGCGTCCATGATGGACAGTCCGGCACCGAGCATCCGGTCCTTTTCGGACTTGTCGAACGGGATGCCGAGCTCGGCGAGCGGCAGGATGGCGTAGAAGTTCCCGCCGTACGCCATGTCGTAACGGATTCTGCCGAGCCCTGGAACGTCCACTTCGGCGTCGAGCTGGTACGAGAACGACGGCACGTTCCGGATCGTGACCGCCTTGGCCCGCCCGCCGGAGACCGCCACCTCGGCGACGACGAGCCCGGCGGGGGTGTCGAGCCGGACCCGCGTCACCGGCTCGGTCACCGTGACCATCCCGGTCTCCACCAGGACCGTGGCGACGCCGATGGTGCCGTGACCGCACATCGGCAGGCAGCCGGACACCTCGATGTAGAGGACTCCCCAGTCCGCGTCCGCCCGCGTCGGCGGCTGCAGGATCGCGCCGCTCATCGCCGCGTGGCCGCGCGGCTCGTTCATCAGCAGCTCGCGCAGGTGGTCGAGGTGCGCCATGAAGTGCTCGCGCCGCTCCGCCATCGTGGTACCGGGAATCACCCCGACACCGCCGGTGACGACCCGCGTCGGCATGCCCTCGGTGTGTGAGTCGACCGCGCTGAAGTACCGCGAAGCCCGCATGTCAGGCCGCCACCGGGTGCGCGCGCAGGAAGTCGGCGGCACGCCGCATGTCGGCGTCGAGCAACGCCAGTTGTTCGACGGGCAACGGACCGCGCGGCGGGCGGCACGGCCCGCCGAAACGACCGACCAGCTCCATACCGCGTTTGATCGCCTGGACGAATTCGGTGCGGGAATCCCAGCGGAACGCGGCGACCAGCGGTTCGTACAGTGCCCGCGCCTCGGCCAGTTTTCCCTGTCGCGCCAAGGAAAACAGGTGCGCGGACTCGGCGGGGAACACGTTGGGGAAACCGGCGAACCAGCCGGTGGCGCCCATCAGCACGGCCTCCAGCGCGACGTCGTCCGCACCGGCCACAATGGTCAGTCCGGGTGCGCGTTCCTTGATCTCCAGCACGCGCCGGACATCGCCGGAGAACTCCTTGACCGCGACGACGTTGTCCAGCTGCGTGATCTCCGCGAGCACGGCGGGCGTGAGGTCGACCTTGGTGTCGATCGGGTTGTTGTAGACCATCACCGGCAGCCCGACGCTCGCCACCTGCTCGTAGTGGTGCAGCACCTCGCCCTTGTTCGCGCGGTACATCGTCGGCGGCAGGCACAGCACGCCGTGCGCGCCGTCTTCGGCGGCCTTCTCCGCCCATTCCCTTGCCTGGTGCGCGCCGACGCCATGGACGCCGACGACCACGATGCCGTCGTCGCCCGCCGCCTCGATCGCGGTGCGCGCCACCCGGCGACGTTCTTCCTCGGTCAGCGACGAATACTCGCCGAGCGAACCGTTCGGCCCGATACCGCGGCAGCCGTTCTCGAGGAGCCACCGGCAGTGTTCGGCGTAACGGTCGTAGTCCACGCGGAGCCCGGCCGGAGCCGTCGCGTCCTCGGCGTAGGGCAGCGCGGTGGCGACGATAACCCCGTCGAGCTTCTCCTGCGTCATGCCTTTCCCTCCCATGGTGATTCCACTTCGGACAGTTCACCGAGCCGGATCGGCGCGGCGATCGGACGCCGGGCGAACCCGTCGGGCGACGTCCCGGTCAGCTCCGCGACGTTCCGGCCGCAGATCCGGCCCTGGCACAGGCCGAGTCCGGCGCGGCTGACGAGTTTCAGCGAGCGGACACCGAGCGCGTCACGCCGTTCGACGCTGTCTAACAGCTCACGCCGGGAGACTTCCTCGCAGCGGCAGACGAGCGTGTCGTCGTCCAGCCACGTCCGCCATCCGTTGCGGACGGGATAGGCGCGGGCGAGCCCCTCCGCGAAGGTCCGGCCCTCCTTGACCTGGCGCAAAGCTCGGTGCGGTACCCCCACGGAAGCGCCAAGAGATTGCGCCGCCGCGATTCCTGCGACAGTCCCTTCGGCCGCGGCGAGGTCCGCGCCGCCGATGCCGGTCAGCTCCCCCGCCGCGAACACCCCGGGGACGGACGTCGCCTGCGCGGCGTTCACCATGACGAACCCGCCGTCCAAGGCACAACCCGCCGACACGGCGAGTTCGAGCTGGGGCAAGAACCCGAAACCGACACACACGGCGTTGACCGCGAACCGGCGCTCGCTGCCGCTGCGCACACGCCACTCGTGGTCGAGGCGCGCGGTGGTGACCGCTTCGACCCGGTCACGGCCGTGCGCCGCGATCACCGTGGTCCGTGATCGGTACGGCACCCGGTGCCTGCCCAGCATCCGTACGTAACCGGCGAGTTCGGCGGCCTTGCGGTGACCGGCGAACAACGCCGCGGGCTCGCGCAGCCAGCCCATCCCGGAGCTGTTCGCCTCCAGCACACCGACGAGCTGCGCGCCGATGTCGAGCAGCGAATCCGCTACAGGCAACAGAAACGGCCCGGTTCCGGCCAGCAGCACTCGCTTCCCGACGGCGACTCGCTGCCCCTTCGCCAGCGCCTGCGCGGCACCGGCGGTGTAGACGCCGGGAAGTTCCCAGCCGGGGAAAGGCAACGCACGGTCGTAAGCGCCAGTGGCCAGTACGAGGGCCGTCGTGTCGACACTGCGGGCAATCCTTTGTGGACCGTCCGCCTGGCCGGTACGCAGGTGCAGCCGATGCCCGCGTTCGAGGGGCTCGAGCCCGGCCACCGCGGTCCCGGCCAGGTGCTCCACATTGTGGTGTAGTACGAACTTCTCCGTATCCTGCAAGGAATCCTGCCGATGGAACTGCCCGCCGAGCCGGGCCGCGGAGTCGATCAGCACGACCCGGCAGCCCGCACTCGCGGCCGCTTCGGCGGCGGCCGTCCCGGCGGGTCCGGCACCCACGACCACCACGGCGCTCATGACGGCAGCTCCGCGCCGTGTTGCGTGCGGACATCGTCGCCGTCGGCCAGCAGCCGCTGGCACGCGCGGACGTCCGGGATCCCGTTGACCACCACGAGACAGTCGAAGCAGACGCCGATCCCGCAGAAGACGCCCCGGGGTTTGCCGCCGTTTCGCGTACTCCGCCAGGACGTCCGGCCGAGACCGAGGAGCAGTCCGGCCACCGTCTGCCCCGGTTTCGCGTCGACCGTCTGCCCGTCGACCTCGACCCTCACGCCCGCACCTCCTCGACAACCGCCCTCCGGCCGACCCGGAACGGCGTGGCGTCCATTGTGGACTCACGACCGGTGAAGAGCTCGGCCACCAGCTGACCGGTCGCGGCCGCGAGCCCGATGCCCGCGCCCTCGTGCCCGGTGACGTGCCAGAGGCCGGGCAGTCGCGGATCCTCGCCGATGACCGGGAGGTGGTCGGGCGCATAGGGCCGGAATCCGCCGTAAGCCCGCATGACCGGGACGTTCGCCAGCACCGGGAACAACGCGGCGGCCTTGCGCGCCAGCTCGCGCAGCACATCGAACCGGACCGTCTCGTCGAAACCCGCGCGCTGGCGGCTCGATCCGATGAGGACGGTCCCCGCCCGGGTCGATTCGACCACTGTGGACGTTTGGAGGTCGGCGTCGCCGCTGGCCACCGCTCCGACGTAGTCCGCGTCGTACACCTTGTGCCGTATGGTGCCCGGCGGCAGCGGCGCCGTCACCAGCACCATGCCCCGCCGGGGCAGGACGGCGATCGGCGCGCCGCACTCCTTCGCGAAGGCGCCCGCCCACGGGCCGCAGGCGTTCACCACCGCGGCGCACGCAATGGTGCCGTGGCTGGTCCGGATCGCCCGTACGGCACCGGTTCCGGTGCGAAGAACGCCGAGTGCTTCGACGCCGGAGCGGACCTGCCCGCCGCGGGCTTTCACGGCAGCGAGCAGGGTGGTCGCGGCCAGGACGGGCTGGAGCTGGGCGTCCTCGGGGTAGTGGATCGCGGCGGTGAGGGTCCTGGTGAGCCGGGGTTCGAGGCTCGCGGCCTCGTCGAGCCCGATCGGCTCGGCCCGTACCCCGGCCTCCCGCTGGGCGGCCGCGAACTCCCGCAACGGCGGCACGGAATCGTCGGTGGTGGCGACGACGAGGCCGCCCTTCGGCTCCCATTCCACCTCGGCGAGTTCGGACCCGAGCTCCTCGCGCAGTTCCGCGAGAAGTTCGGGCCATCGTCGGCGGGAGGCCTGTGCCAGCCGCAGTTCCGGGCCGGGTTCCTTGTCGGACACCAGAACGTTGCCCTCGCCCGCCGCCGTGGTCCCGCTCGCGAGCGCGTCACGGTCGAGCACGACGACCCGCAGTCCTGCCCGGCTCAGCGCCTCCGCGCACGCGGCACCGACGACACCCGCTCCGGCCACCACGACGTCAGGGTGCCCCATTCACTCACCACCGTTCATTGAAATGAACGGTGGTGAGGTTAGGCGGCCCGGCGTCCCCCGGTCAACCCTCGCCGGGCGCGGGGACCGGCCGCGCACACGATCCACCGAGCGTCGGCGGCCCGGCGTCGGCCGGATACTCCAGCAGCAGCACGGACACCACCGGGCCGTCGATGGTCTCG
Organism: Amycolatopsis sp. NPDC058986; assembly: GCF_042741125.1. Taxonomy (NCBI): domain Bacteria; kingdom Bacillati; phylum Actinomycetota; class Actinomycetes; order Pseudonocardiales; family Pseudonocardiaceae; genus Amycolatopsis; species Amycolatopsis sp. NPDC058986. Next base: position 37,047 of record NZ_JBHYJW010000063.1, read on the forward strand.
TAGATGTGCGGCCCCCGGGCCGGAAAGCAGACGTAGTCGCCAGGCCCCAGCTCGAACGGCGAGTCGGGGGGACCTACCCGCAGCCGCCCGGAGGTGACCACGACATGCTCGTTGCCGGGATGGCCTGCCGAATGCTGCACCTCGCCCGGCCGGACTCGCTGGTCGTACAGCTCGAACACGGTGTCGGTCACGTCCATCCGCCGCAGCATCCGCAGATCGACCGCGTTGCTGCTGAGCACGTCGAGGCCCGCCGAGCGCACCAGCACGACGTCGGGATCGACCCGCTCGGTGAGCAGCGACGAGACCGGCACCTCCAGAGCGTTCGACAAACTGAACACTGTCTCGATGGTGGGATTCCCGCCGCCGGACTCCAGCTGCGACAACGTCCCCTTCGCGATCCCCGACCGCCGCGCCAGCTCCGAAAGGGACAGCCCGGCCTGCGCACGCAACACCCTCAGGTTCGCGGCCAGCACCTGACCAGCCTGTTCCCGGACCACGCGCACTCCTCCCGTCGCTGACGCGAGGCTACCCCGGGACTGGGAGGCGGCCGTGCCGAAGGACGCCTTCGGTGCACTCGCCGTGCTGGAGGGCGCTTTCAGTGCACCGAGCGCGCTGAAGGACGCCTTCAGTGCATCGCGGCAGGGCGCTTCGTACCTCCTCGCGGGCGCCCGGGGGCCCACCTCGCCTGCCCCTCACGTCCTGAACGACGCGTCCGCGACGTTCAACGTCCCGAACGACCCGTTCGCGACACGACCGTCGCGAATGGACCGATCACCACCATCCGATGCGCCGAGGGACGCCCTTGGTGCACTGAATGCGACGAGGGCGCCCCTCGGTGCGGTGGACGCACCCAGGGCGTCCCTCGGTTCGGAACCTCCGGGAACTCAGCCGCCGAGACGCCGCAAATCCGTCAGCAGCTCGTCCGGCGCGCTGAGGTCGGCCAGCACCTCGGCCTCCACTTCGCCGATCCTCGCCGCGATCCGCCGATGGGTCGCGCGCCCACGGGCGCTGAGGTGGACCAGGACCCGCCGCCGGTCGCCCGCGTCCACCTCGCGATAGGCCTGGGCGGTCCCCACCAGGCGGTCCACCACCCTGGTCAGGGTCGGGCCGGTGGTCAGCGTGCGGTCGGCGAGGTCGGTCATGGCCAGTCCGCCGCGCCCGGTCAGCGCGTCGAGTGCCAGCCATTGGTCCAGTGTCAGTCCTTCGGCGGCGAGCACCTGCTCGACCCTGGCCGTCACGGCCCGCGCCGCCCGGATCAGCGCGCCGGTGAGCGGCGTACCGGACGCGGACACCGCCGGAAGCCGCGTGCCGCGTGACCCCATGTCGCCCGTCCTCCGCCCCTCCGGCCGCGGAACTTGCCAAAACAGGGCCACCGCGACAATACTTCCAGGTGAAAGCAACCTGACCTTACCGGGCAACCGCACGGAGCGCCATGCCCAACCGCCTCGCCACGCGGAACCGCGACGACACCTGGCGCGTCGCCATGGTGGTCCCGCTGCAGGGTCCCGCCGGGCTGTTCGGTCCGTCCTGCGAGGCGATCACCGACCTGGCCGTGCACGAGCTCAACGAGTCCGGCGGCATCCTCGGCAGACAGGTCGAGGCCGAGATCGTCGACGGCGGCGCGTCGCCCGATCAGGTGGCCGCGGATCTGCGCGTGCTCGTCGAGGACGGCCGGGCGGACGCGGTCAGTGGCTGGCACATCTCCTCGGTCCGGCACGCGCTCGCCCCGGTCGTGGCCGATCGGGTTCCTTACGTGTACACGTCACTGTACGAAGGCGGCGAGCGGCGCGCGGGCATCTTCTGCTCCGGCGAGACGCCGCGATGTCAGATCGAGCCCGCCCTGCGCTGGCTGCGGGATCAGCTCGGGATGCGCCGCTGGTTCGTCGTCGGTGACGACTACGTGTGGCCGCGCCGGTCGGCGAAGGCGGTCCACCACTACGCACGCGAACTGGGCCTGCGGATCACCGGCGAGGCGTTCGTCGGGCTCGGCTCCGGCGATATGTCCACAGTGGTCCGTTCCATCGAATCGTCCACATGCGACGGTGTGCTCATGCTGCTGGTCGGCCAGGACGCGGTGCGGTTCAACCGCAGTTTCGCCGCCCACGGGCTCTCCGACCGGCTGATCCGGTTCAGCCCGCTGATGGAGGAGAACATGTTGCTGGCCAGCGGCGCGCACGCGACCGGCAACCTGTACGTGTCCGCGGCCTACTTCCGGTCGATGGTCACCGCCGACGCGATGGACCTGCTCGGCCGGTACGTCGAACGGCACGGCGCCGGCGCGCCCGCGCTGAACAACGCGGCCGAGTCCTGCTACGAGGGACTGCACACGCTGGCGGAACTGGTGCGGCGAGCGGGAACTCCCGACCTGCCCGCGCTCAACGCCGCGATCGACGGAGTCACCTACCACGGCCCGCGCGGCACGATCGAGTTCCGCGGCCAGCAGGCCGACCAGCACGTCCACCTCGCCGTGGCCGACGGCTACGACTTCGAGGTCCTCACCCGGCTGTAAGCCCACCCGGCTTGACGTGCTCGATGCCACCGCTTACTTTCATCTGAAATTATTCCACGTGATGCGCATTACGCGGAGGTGAGCATGGGCAACGTCGGCCTGCTCTACGTCGGTGCCGTACTCCTGATCAACGGCCTGATGCTGCTCGGCCGGGTCCCGGCGCGGGCGGCCGCGCCGCTGAACCTGTTCGTCGGCGGGCTGCAGTGCGTCACCCCGACGGTGCTGATCATCCAGGCGGGCGGGCAGCAGAACGCGATCCTCGCCGCGTCCGGCCTGTACCTGTTCGGCTTCACCTACCTGTACGTCGGCATCGCGAACCTCGCCGGGCTACCGCCCGAGGGCATCGGCTGGTTCTCGCTGTTCGTGGCGGGCGCCGCGGTGGTGTACGCCGGGATTTCCTTCTGGCACGACCACGATCCGGTGTTCGGGGTGATCTGGCTGGCCTGGGCGCTGCTGTGGACGTTGTTCTTCCTGGTGCTCGGGCTCGGCATGGACCGGCTGACCCGGTTCACCGGCTGGACCGTCGTCCTGTTCAGCCAGCCGACCTGTTCGGTGCCCGCGTTCCTCGGCCTGACCGGCGGCTACTCCACCGGCGCGGGTGCCGGATTGCTCGCCGCCGCCGTCGCCGTGGTGCTGCTGGTGGCCGCCGCGGTGCTCGGCGCACGCACGCCCGCCGCCGAACCCGCTGTCTCGACGACCTGAAAACCCGTCCCGGAGAAGAGGAGTCCTCATGCGACACGGTGACATTTCCGCCAGCCCCGACACGGTCGGCGTCGCGGTGGTCAACTACAAGATGCCGCGCCTGCACACCAAGGCGGAAGTGCTCGACAACGCCCGCAAGATCGCCGAAATGGTGGTGGGCATGAAGTCCGGGCTGCCGGGCATGGACCTCGTCGTGTTCCCGGAGTACTCGACGCAGGGCATCATGTACGACCAGGACGAGATGTACGCGACCGCGGCCACCGTTCCCGGCGAGGAGACCGACATCTTCGCCGCGGCCTGCCGCGAGGCCGGTACCTGGGGCGTCTTCTCCATCACCGGCGAACAGCACGAGGACCACCCGAACAAGCCGCCCTACAACACCCTCGTGCTGATCAACGACCGCGGCGACATCGTGCAGAAGTACCGCAAGATCCTGCCGTGGTGCCCGATCGAGGGCTGGTACCCCGGCGACTCGACCTACGTCACCGCCGGCCCGAAGGGCATGAAGATCTCGCTGATCATCTGCGACGACGGGAACTACCCGGAGATCTGGCGGGACTGCGCGATGAAGGGCGCCGAACTGATCGTACGCTGCCAGGGCTACATGTACCCGGCCAAGGACCAGCAGGTGATCATGGCCAAGTCGATGGCCTGGGCCAACAACTGTTACGTGGCCGTCGCCAACGCCGCCGGCTTCGACGGCGTCTATTCCTACTTCGGGCATTCGTCGATCATCGGGTTCGACGGGCGCACACTCGGCGAAACCGGCGAAGAGGAATACGGCATCCAGTACGCGCAACTGTCGTTGTCGGCGATCCGCGACGCCCGCGAGCACGACCAGTCGCAGAACCACCTTTTCAAGCTCCTGCACCGGGGTTACTCCGGTGTCCACGCTGCGGGCGACGGCGACAAGGGCGTCGCGGATTGCCCGTTCGAGTTCTACAAACTCTGGGTCACCGACGCGCAGAAAGCGCAGGAGAACGTGGAAACGATCACCCGTGACACAGTCGGCGTGGCCGACTGCCGCGTCGGCACACTGCCGGTCGAGCAGACCAAGCAGGCGTAGGGAACGGGAATGCCGTACCTGACCGACATGTTCCACGACCAGAACCGGCGCGGGCCCGAACAGTCCGAAAACGACACTGACGGCGCTGCCGGCTCGGTGAAGCGCCCGCCCGGTTCCTTCGACCCGGCCGCGGCGGCCGAAAAGCTGCGTGGCCGGGTACTCGGCCAGGACACGGCGGTGGACGCGGTGGTCCGGGCGCTGACGCTGGCCAAGGCCGGCGCGCAGGACCCGGACCGCCCGCCCGCCAACCTGTTGCTGATCGGCCCCACCGGCGTCGGCAAGACCGAGCTGGTCCGCCAGGTGGCCGCGCTGCTGCGGTCGGGACCGGACGATCTGTGCCGGGTGGACATGAACTCGTTGGCACAGGAGCACTACGCCGCGTCGTTCAGTGGTGCGCCGCCGGGCTACGCGGGCGCGAAGGAGGCGTACAGCCTCTTCGATCGATCCACAGTGGAGGGTGACCCGTACACCCCGGGGATCGTGCTGTTCGACGAGGTCGAGAAGGCACATCCAACGGTGTTGCGGGCCCTGCTGCAGGTGCTGGACACCGGGATACTGCGGCTTGCGAACGGGCAGGAGAAGATCTCCTTCCGCAACTGCTTCGTGTTCCTCACCTCCAACCTCGGCTCGGCCGAACTGGCCAGACGCCGCGCGGCACCCTGGCGTCGCGCGGCCGACCGGCTGGGGCTCGGGATCGGCGCGCTGCCCGCAGAGACGGTCGTCGGCCGCGCGCTGCGGGACTTCTTCGACCCGGAGTTCCTGAACCGGATCGACGAGACCGTGGTGTTCGGGGAGATCGACCGGCCGACGGCGCGCCGGATCGCGGCACTGGAGATCGAGCTGCTGAGCCGTCGCCTGCGACGACGGGGAATACACCTGGACGTCACCGACGACGTCGTGGATCTGTTGGGAGAGAAGGGATTCGACCCGGTTTACGGCGCACGCGGGTTGCGGCGCGCGCTGCGTACGCTCGTCGCTTCCCCCATGGCCGGGGAGGTGCTGAAGCACTCCCCCGGCCAGGGCTCCCCTCTTTCCATCGCCGTGCGGGTTTCCGGCGGGGTGGTGACCACCCGCGCCGCTCCGCACGACGAGTCCTGAACCCGTCCCGGTGGTTCAGCCGATGTTGATGTCACCGTGGTGGACACCGGTCTGGATGACGGAACGGGCGTTGCCGTTGACGGTATTGGTGGTGTGTATCTCCGGCACCGGCGGCGCGGCGGGCGGCCCCGACGGCCCACCGCGCCCGGGAGGATCCTTCCCGTCGTCTTCGAGATCCGCCGCCACGGCGACCGCGAAGGCCGCCGCGTTCCTGGCCGCGACCTGCTGCCAGCCCTCGCCGTCGGTCTGGTCCTTCGCGCCGCCCGCGAGATCACTGATCCCCCGGACGGTGATCGACGGGACACGGTCGTTGAGGTGACCGGCGACGGCGAATCCGGCGCTCTCCATCTCGATGGCGACCGCGTCGTTGTAGGTCCGGCGAAGCTGGTGCGCCAGATCCGAAACCCGTGAGTTGAGCACGACGTCCCCCGCCGCGACCGGCTCGAAGTGCACCACCGGCACGGCGGACGGGTCCGCCGAAGGCATCGGCCGGTACCAGCCGGAGGAGCGGGCCAGCCACCGCGCGGTCTGTTCCGCCCGGTGGCTGGTCTCCCACGCGCGCGGCCTGGCGAGGAATTCCGCGTCCTCGCTGCGGCCGCCGTGGTAGCCGTACACCCGGGTGGCCACCACGACGTCGCCGAGCCGGAGCCAGTCGCGCAGGCCACCGGCCACCCCGACGAACATCAGCATCGACGGGGCGAACTCCGCGATCGCGCGCTCGGTCAGCGCCGCCGCGGTGATGTTGCCCATCCCGGTCGCCGCCAGCGCGACCCGGCGGCCCGGCCGCGCGGCCAGCGTGCCGACGTCGAAGAGCGTCCCGGCCCGGTGGCGGTGCCGTTCGACGCCGGTCAGGTGCGCGCGGACCGCGGCGTGTTCGATCTCCAGTGCGGTCAGGATGACAATCATGTGATCCCTCGCTCCGAGGCGCAAATTGTGAAAAGCAAGGTGCAAGGCTAGACCAAACGTCCCATTTTCGTCAACAAGACGATTACTGCCACCGTTACACTGTGCGACGTGGACACCCGTTCGTCCGCACCCCACGCCGTCACCGCGAACGTGGCACGAAGGTGCGGAAAATGACCGACGACGCCTGGACGATCCCCGAGATCGCGGTCGCCGTCGACCTCGCCGTGCTCACGGTGCACGCCGGCGCACTGCAGATCATGTTGGTACGCCGGGGAATTCCACCCTACGAAGGCATGCTCGCACTGCCCGGCGGGTTCCTGGCTTCGAAGACCGAAGACCTCGACACCGCCGCCGCCCGCGAGCTGGCCGAGGAGACCGGGCTCGGCACCGACGACCTGCACCTCGAGCAGCTGGCCACCTACGGCGCGCCGGACCGGGATCCACGGCGTCGCGTCGTCACCGTCTGCTATCTCGCGTTCTCCCCGAACCTGCCGTCGCCCACCGCGGGCGGCGATGCCCGCGAGGCGATCCTGCTGCCGGTGGACGAGGTGCTCCACCCCCGGACCGCGGTCGCGTTCGACCACAGGAAGATCATCGCCGACGCGGTCGAACGGGCGCGGAGCAAGCTCGAGTACACGACGCTCGCGGCCGCGTTCTGCCCACCCGAATTCACCATGACCGATCTGCGCCAGGTGTACGAGATCGTCTGGGGTACCAGTCTCGACCCCCGCAACTTCCACCGGAAGATCACCGGCGTCACCGGATTCCTGATCCCCACCGGCGAGCGCGTCGCCCGTCAGGTCGGCCGCCCCGCGGCACTCTACCGGCGCGGACCCGCCGCCCTGCTGCACCCGGCGATGCTGCGCACGCGGTGACCGACGACTTATCGTCATGTTGACACTAAGCGTGGCGTCGGGTTACCGTTGCGCCATCGCCAATTGTCGCTGTGACATAAACGAGGGGGAGCGATGAGAATCCAGTGCACGATCGGGCGAGCGGTCCGGACGATGGCGCTCGCGTTCGCCGCCGGAGCCGTGCTGGGCGGCATCGCGGCCGGGTGCGCGGAGCAGGAACTCGGCCGGACCGTCCACGCGGCGGGGTATCAGGAATCGTCGCGGGGCAGCATCATCGGCGGCATCAGCGTCGACGCCGTTCCCGCGCGGTAGAGGGCCGCCGGCCTGCCGTTGGGCGTCGACCGTTTCGTGCCGAGCGCGACGACGAACCCGTCGGCGTCGGTGACCTTGCGGTGGAAGTTGGGCTTGTCCAGCTCGACGCCCCACACCGTCTCGTAGACCGCGCGCAGGTCGCTGATGGTGAACTCCGGGCCGCAGAACGCGGTCGCCACCGTGGTGAACTGGAGTTTCGCCTTGGCGAGATCGATCGCGTCCCGCAGGATCCGGTCGTGGTCGAAGGCCAGCCGGGTCCGCCGCGCCTCGGTGACCGGTACCCACCCGGCCAGCCGGGCGTCCGACCCCGCCGTCGGCCGGGGCAGATCGGGGGCGATGGCCAGGTACGCGCACGTGATCACCCGTGGTTCCCGCGGATCGCGGTCCGGCGCGGAGTAGACGCCGATCTGGTCGAGATGCAGGGCGGAGGCGTCCATCCCGGTCTCTTCCGCCAGCTCCCTCGCCGCCGTCTCGTCCAGGCTCTCCGCCCCACGCAGGAACCCGCCCGGCAACGCGAGCCGTCCGGCGAACGGCTCGACACCACGCTCCACCAGCAGCACCTGCAACCGGGCGTCCCGGATCGTCAGAATCACCAGATCCGCGGTGACGGTGACCTTCAGGTGCGCACGGCTGCGGGACATCCCGCGAGCCTAGCCCTTTTGTCACCTCGACAGAAAGGCGGTACGGCCGCGGACAGGGTCAGCCATCCGGCCGAGGGAACCGGGCCGGACGACCGATGCCGCCCCGCTGTTCCGCCGCTTGACTGGGAACATGAGCACGAGGAACACGAAGCTTCGCCGGGTCGCCACCGTCATGATCGCCGGTGGCGCGGCCGCGCTGAGCGTGACCACCTTGGCGGGCTGCGCGCTTTCCGAGGCCGTCACCGAAGCGTCGAACGGGCACGTCAAATCGGCGGACTACGCGACCGGCGCGGCGGGCAAGGCCGACGCGAACGTCAAGCTGCCGGACTGGGTGCCGGACACCGCGAAGTCGGTCACCGAGGTCATCCGGACCACCGGCTCCGAACGACTGCTGCGCTTCACCCTCGACGACCCGGCCTCGCTCAGCACCTGCGCGCCGGGTAAGCCGGACGCCAAACCGGCGACGCTGACCGCCGACTGGTGGCCGAGCGGGCAGGAGGGCAGGACCGACCGCGTCTGCGCCACGGCCTGGCACGTGCTCGTCCAGGGAAACACCGTATACGCGTACGCGCCGGAAACCATTCCGCAGAACCCCAAGAACTGACCGAGCGGCGACGCTTTCCCGATGCGGATGCCCCACCGTCCTATCCGGACAGTGGGGCATCCTGCCGTCCGCGGGTCAGGAGCCGTAGACCTCGGCCAGCACCGCGCCGAACACCTTGGCCGAGTCCTCGGGCAGGTTCTCGACCTGGCGCAGGTGCTCGGTGATGACCTGGCGTGCCTGGTTTTTCCCGACACCTTCGATCTTGATGCCCTCGATGAGGTCGGCCAGCGCCGGGGCGCCCGTCTTGATCAGCAGCGCGATCGGCTTGAGCACGGCCTGGGTGATGGTGCCGCCGATGCCGACCCCGGGGATCGCCGCGACGAGGTTCCCGATCGTCTCCAGCACCTCCGCGGCGATCGGGCCGCCGACCCGCAGTGCCTGGACGATGATCGGCTGGGCGAACTTCAGCAGTTCCTTCAGCCCGCCGATGATGTCGATACCGCCGTCCTCGGCCAACGCCGCCTTGACCGGGGCGAGCTGCCGCGCGGTGTCCGCGTCGCCCGCGGCGATCAGCGCGTCGACGTTCTTCGTGGTGACCACTTCCTGCAGCGCGGCACGGACGGTTTCCTGCTGCGCGGGCGCGAGAACGGCGGGCGTGTTTTCCGGACCGGTCGCGGCCGTGGCGACAGGGGTGATCCCGAGGGACACGATTCCCGCGGTGAGCACGACGGCGATCGGCCGGGAGTACTGGGAGAGCGCCATGGTTTTCCCATTTCGATTCGGGGATGGGATGACCCGGAAAAGGCTATGAACGAACGACTTTCGCGGTCAAGTGACCCAGCACACCATCGACGTCCGCACTATTCACTGTGAAATTCTCGAATGCGCTGCCGTGAAGGCCTCCTTACCGGCGTTGAGCGCCGGCAAGGAGGCCTTCACGGCCGATCAATCCACAAAGGACACGCCAGCATTGGCGAGAATCTCCCCCACCGGCAGCGCGACGCTTTCGGCGGCGGTGAGGCCGGTGGCGGCGAGATGGGCGTCCACGATGCGGAGCCCAACCGCGTATCCGGCGAAGTCCGGCAGTCCCACCGGTTCCTGACCCGCGCGGATGGCGATGGTGTCGCCGATGACGTACGGAGTCAGGTACTGCATCCCGGCCAGATCGATCGCATCGGTGATCTTCCGGTAAGCGCTCTCCAGCTCGGCGTCGTCGAGCGCCGTCGACCACGGGCCCATGGCCTGCTCGCCACCCAGCTCCCGGACGAAGGCCTCGGCCAGCCCCTCGGCCACGACGTGTTCGCCGACGGTGACGGTCGCCGGATCCCAGACCACGTTGGCGTAGCGCACGTTGTGGTGGATCTCGTGCGCGGTGGCGTAGGGGATCTTCGCCAGGCTGGTCTCGGTGGGCCACATCGTCTGCATGATGCTGCCGGGAATACCGCCCATGCCCAGATAACCGGCACTGCGTTCGACGAGGTAGTCGTCGTCGGGGTCGCCGAGTACCAGCACCACGTTGACCGGGTCGGCGTGCCGTACGCCGGGAACGGCGCTGTTGAGCCGTTCCCAGGCCGCGGCGGCCGTTTCGCGCATACGGCCCCAGACGTCGGCCTCACGCATGCGCCGCAGTGCGTCTTCGTAGCGGGGATCGTCCCGGTCCACCCGGAAACCGCTGAAACCGTAGTGCACCTCGGGCTCGTGCAACGGTACGTGGGGATTGCGCAGCGGGGCGAGGATCTCCCGCAGCGCGTCCGTGCGCTGCCCGACCGGACGCGCCAGCAGGTCGAGCATGGCCGCACCGGTGTCGTGAACGATGATCTTCATGGGCCCGGACGGTAAAGCCTCCTGTCGCGGGAGGCTCAAGCCGAGACCCGACTCGCGTCGCTACTGTGCCGGTAGATACCAAACCAATCGAAAGTAGGCAGTCATGTAGGTCAGTCGCCTGTCCTGGTCGGCCTACTTCCGCTCTCATTGGTATGCGAAGCGATCATCCGGATTACAGTGGACGAACTCGTGTGCCCGCCCGGTGACGCACCGCCTGGCCTGCGGAGGAGTCATGGAGCTGGAGCTACGCCATCTGCGCGCACTCGTGGCCATCGCCGACACGCACAGCCTCGTCCGCGCGGCGAAGGTGCTGCACGTTTCGCAGCCCGCGTTGTCCGGGCTCCTGCGGCGCGTCGAACGGTCGGTCGGCGGGCTCCTGTTCGCACGCTCACCCACCGGCTGCGTGCCGACCTCGCTCGGCGCGGACGTCGTCGCCGACGCGCGAGCGGTGCTGGCCGGGATGTCCGCGCTGACCGATCGGCTCGGCGAGCGGCGGGAAACGCCGGGAACGCTGCGGGTCGGCGGATACTGCGGCTTCCTGCACCTCGCGGTGTCCCGGTGGCTGCGGGACCGGCCGTGGTGCGACACGGTGAGCGTGCACGAGGACCAGGACGAGACCACCACGCTGGCGCGGGTCGCCGCGGGCACGCTCGACCTGGCGCTGGTCTACCTCCCGCCGTTACCGGACCGGATCGTTCCGGACGGCGTCGAAAGCGTCGTGGTGCATCCACGGGAACCGGTCTTCGTGATCCTGGCGCAGGATCACCCGCTGACCCGGTCCGGCGCGATCCCCCTCGCCGAGATCGCCGAGTACCCGTGGGCGGACGATCCGCCGTGGACCACGCGCTGGTCGGCCTATCTGCAAGGGGTGTGCCGCCGGCACGGCGTGGCGCTCGATCAGCCGCACCGCCCGCAGTGCCTGGCCACCCTGCTGGATCTGGTGCGTGAAGGCATGGCGCTCGCACCCGCGTTGGCGACCCGGCGGGACCGGCAGGCGAACATCGTGGTGCGCGCGATCGAGGACGCGCCGCTGTGGCAGGAACTGCGGCTCTGCTACCGGCCGGGCACCGTGGTGGCGGACCGGATCGACGAGATCCAGGACGCCGTCGTCCGCAGCTACGCCGGCCGGCAGGGGTGCAGCGCCGCGTTCGACCAGTGGTGGCGCGAACGCGGCCGCGAACTCCTGCCGGCAGGCCGCAGCCTCAGCCTCCGACCGTGACCCGCCAGTTGCTGTTGGGCGTGGGCACCTCGAACCGCAGCGCCGAGCAGTCGTAGTCGGCCGGACGCGGATTCGCGGTGGGCCGCAGCGGCGAGTTCGACGGCGTCGCCGCCGTCCACTGCCCGCCGACACGCAGCTTCAGCGCACTGGACTCGAACACCGCGCCCCGCGCGTCCGAGCAGTAGTACGCCTGACCCGTCGCCGGGTCGACCGTCGAATAGAGCTCGAAGATGTCCCAGCCCTCGTTGAGCGTGCTCTGGTCGGAACCGCTCTGCGTGAACAACGTGTCCCACGAACCGGTCTTCACGTTGTAGAGCGAGGCGGTCCAGCTGTTGGAGGACGAATTGGTCCGGACCTCCTGCACCGTGTAGGCCGGGTGCCCGTTCACCGTGGTGGTGTAGGAGCCGAGGAACGCGCTGTCGATCGGCACGACCTTGGCCGGCGACACCGACTTGCACCAGTCCCACGCCCAGACCTGCCCGGACTGGCCGAGCCCGTAGGCGGTGACGACCTCGATGCAGGAGTGCCCGGTGGGTTTCACGGTGGGCGCGTAGACGACGTCGGCGTCGTTCGAGATCCGCAGGCTCGGGGTGACACTGTGCGTCACGACCAGACCGTCCGCGCCGCTGGACAACTGCGGTTCGGGACCCCAGAAGGTGTGTTTCTGCGCCGCGATCCGCGGGGTCCCGCTCTTCTGCGCCGCTTGTTCGCGGCGCAGGTGGAGGAACCGGTCCGCCGACGGCCCGGCGGCGGCCTTCGCGGCGTCCCCGGTCAGCCCGGGCACCACCCCGGCCGGTGCGGCGGAAGCGGACGAGCCTGCGGCGACCACCGTCACGGCCACCGCGGCGGAACAGAGCAAAGCGAACAGTTTCCGCATCGATGCATCTCCTCGTTTTCGGCGAAGGAAACGCGCGGACGGTGGGGAAAGGGGAGGAACCCGCCCGCGGGGAAACGGATCGTAGGTCGGTGTTTCCGTTGCGTGGCACCGACTTTCGGCGGGGATCGGCGAATCGCCGCAGGCGGGCGGGGACATGGGTTTTCGCCCGAAGACGGCGTTATACCGCCATTCGGCGCAATGCTCCCGGCGCGCGTCTGAGCCGAAGGCCGGAACGACACGATCCGGATCGGCGACACCGAGACGAGGCGAAGCGCCAGGGAACTGAATCGTTTCGGCCGGTACGAGCCGGTACCCATCACCCCCGTGTTCAGGTGCTTTTGCCGCCGCATTCGGGTGAAAAGGAGCGTGGACCACTTCACATTGACTGGCTTGTCGGCCGAGTCAAGGTCAACCTTGAATGTTCAGACAGCGTGTTGCGGGGGCACAATGGTCGACGACGCGAAGCACCCCCAGAACCTGAGAACAGCGCGCAACGATCTGACCGGCGACGTGACAGGTTCTGTAGTGCAGGCAGGCACGATCCAGCAGGTGGTCGTCGGCCAGCCCGCCCGGCAGGACGCGCTGCCCGTTCCGCGCCAGCTGCCTCCCGCGGTACGTGACTTCGCAGGTCGCGACGACCAGCTGGCCGAGCTGGACGCACTTGTCGCCAGGGGCGAAACCCGCCCCACCGCGACGGTGATCTCGGCATTGGACGGCACCGCAGGCGTCGGGAAAACCACGCTGGCCGTGCAGTGGGCGCACCGCGTGGAACATCACTTCACCGATGGCACGCTGTTCGCCAACCTGCGCGGCTACGGCCCCAGCTCCCCGCTGACGCCGGATCTGGTGCTCACCTCGTTCCTGCACGTCCTCGGCGTCCACGAGGACCGCATCCCGGCCGAGCTGGACGCGCAGGCCGGGCTGTATCGCTCGCTGCTCGCCGATCGGCGGGTCCTCGTCCTGCTGGACAACGCCCGCACCGCCGACCAGGTCCGGCCGTTGCTGCCCGGTTCCCCCGGCTGCCTTGTGCTGGTCACCAGCAGGGCCAGTTTGACCGGGCTGATGGTGGCCGAGGCCGCGAGCCAGGTCACGCTCGATCTGTTCACCCACGAGGAAGCCAGGACCCTGCTCCGCGGAATCCTCCGGCCGGAGCGCGTCGACGCCGAGCCCGAGGCCGTGGCCGACCTCATCGAGGTGTGCGCGCGGCTGCCACTGGCGCTGCGGGTCGCCGCCACCCGGATCGCCGCCCGGCCCCACACCAGTATCGCCGACGTCGTCGCGGACATCACCGATGAGCAGAATCGGCTGGACATGTTGAGCAGCAGCGGAGACGAGCGCAGCGCCGTACGGACCGTCTTCGACTGGTCCTACACCCAGCTTGGCGACGAGCAGGCTCGCCTGTTCCGCCGCGTCGGCTTGCATCCCGGCACCGAGTTCGGCGTCCTCGCCGCCGCGGTGGTCGCCGGAATCGAGCCCGCCGACGCCTACCGGCAGCTGGAGTCCCTTGCCGACGCGCACCTGATCGAAGCGGTCGGTGCCAGGCGCTACCGGTTCCACGACCTGCTGCACGCCTACGCCGCACATCGCGCGGGGCTGGACGAAACCGCGGAAGCCCGGCACGAGGCCGTGAACCGCTTGTTCACCTGGTACGCCCGAACAGCACAGGCTGCCGACAAACTGCTCTTCCCCGGCCTGGACGTCCTCGACATCCCGCTGGAACCCGTCGGCCACGAACTGCCGCTGGCCGACCGAGGTCAGGCGCTCGGCTGGTTGAACACCGAGCAGGTGAACCTGATGGCAGTGCTCCGCGCGGCACACGCGTATCGAGCGCACGACGCGGCCCTCTGCCTGGCAGCGTCCGCGAGATCCCTCAGTATGCGCGAGCGGGCCCTGTGGCCCGTGCGGCTCGAGGCCGAGACGCTCGGGCTCCGTGCCGCCAGAGCCGCCGGAAACCGTGTCGCGGAAGCGTTTCTGCTCGGTTTCCGGGGCGACACCTTCGCGGATCTGGGACGGTTGGACGAAGCCGAAGCGGACTTCGACCAGCAGCTCACCCTTGCGCGCGAGCTCGACGACGTCGTCCGCCAGCGAGTGGCGCTGGTCGGTTTGGCCCAGGTTCGGCTGCTGCACCAGCGATACCTCGACGCGCGAAGTCTTTACCACCGGGCTCTGCCCTTGGCACGTGCGGCGGGCGGCGGGCGTCCCGAAGCGGTCATCGAGTGCAATCTCAGCCGTATCAGTGTGTTCCTCGGCCAGTACGAGCAAGCTCTGGTGCACGCCGAACGCGAACTCGAACTGCGCCGCCGGACCGCCGACCGGGTCGGAGAAGCCTACGCGCTGCACGACGTGGCCGTGGCACACCAAAAGCTCGATGACCACGAGACAGCGATCGGCTTCGCGAACCAAGCCATCGCGATGTACCGGGACCTCGCCGGAACAGGGACCTTCCTCGCACTCACGCTCGAAACGGCGGCGGCTTCGCTCGAACGGATCGGAGCCCTGACCCGCGCGGCGCGGTATCTGGCGGAAGCGTGCGCGCTACTCGGCGAGCTGGACGACCCGCGTGTGGAAGCGCTCTGCGACAAAGCCCGTGAACTGGCGGCCCGCGCCGATACCGAACCTCCGCCCTAGTGCTGTCCGGTCGTCGCGGCGCAGGTCGGGCAGTCCGGCCTTGGCGCTTCCGGGCCGAGCGCGAAGCTGTCTTGCAGGGTGACGAGGTTGAAGCCGAACTGACAGTTGGTACGGAGGGCCGGCGCACCGGTGATCAGGGCGAGAACGGCATGTGCGGTCAGCTGGCCCGCGACACCGGCCGACACGGCGTTGGCAGCCTGTCCTCGTGGGGTGCGGCGGAGCATGGACGAGAAGGTCCGTGGCGGAAGTCCGGCGCGCCGTTCCCGTTCGGCCACACGGGCGCAGTCGTAGCACGGCCCGGCGCCTGGCCGATAGAGCCCGCAGCTGACCTGCGGCCCGTGGTAACCACCGTGCACCCAAGCCGTCCCGGTCGCTTCACAGGCCTGATTGGCCCACGAACGGATCTCCTGGGGCTGGTCCGCGGCCAGCAGCAGGACGTCGAATTCCATCGACAGGCGCCGCAGGGCGGCGGGGCCGTCGACGGTGAGCTGTTCCCCGGTGACGTGGACATCGGAGTTGTACCCGCGCAACCGGTCGACCGCGGCGTCGGCCTTGGGCCTGCCGAGATCGTGCTCGGTGAACAGGATCTGCCGGTTCAGGTTGGACAGCTCGACCGTGTCCGGCTCGACGCAGTGCACGTGCCCGACTCCGGACACGACCAGCGTCTGGGCGGCGGTGCAGCCGACACCGCCGACACCGATCACCGCCACCCTCGCCTGTCGCAGCAACAGCTGCGTGTCCCAGCTGGTCCGGCGCGGGGTGCGGTCCATCCAGCGGAACAGCGCCGCGCTCCGTCCGTAGCGCTCCCGCTCGACAGCACTCAGGCCCTCCGGTACCGGCTGGTCGGCGTCCTCCACATAGCCGGCGCGGGTGAGGTCCTCGATGGCGGCGAGGACGTCGGCGCGGGACCTTTCGGGGTGGAGGCGGACCAGGTCGGTGACGACCTGGTCCGTGGTCCGCACACCGTCGAGGGTTTCCAGCAGCGCCCAGACCCACCCGCCCGGATCCTCGATGTCGGCTGCGATGCCGCGGACGATACCGCCGATCCGGACCCGGTCTTCGCCGTAACGCACCGGGAGGTGCTCGGGTTTGATCATCGGACGCATCGGAACTCCTCCTCGCTCCTAGCTTTCCTGTGTCGGGTTGCTGAAGGTCAATTCGCGTTCCACCTCAATGAATTCGATCATGGCTTCGCACCTCCTTTCCCCTCTGCGCCCGGGAAGGCAAGAGCATGGCCGGGATACAGCCGCGGCGTGGTTCTCCGGCTCGGTCATCCGGTGTCCGCACGGCTCGCGGCCTGCTGGAAACACTCATCGCGCTCCCCTCGATCAGCGTTCGGTCGAACACCGGAAGTATCGAGCGTGTTGTGTTCAATGCCGTGTCAATGCGGAGGTCAAGCTCGCGACAACTGCGTGTCTTAGATGACAAATAGATGTCAGCACAGGTGAGAGCGCTGCGCCGCCCCGTGGGTAAATGTCAGACTCGCGATGAAGCGAGGAGGTTCGACTCAGCAATCCCAGGAGGGGGGAGCGCTGCGCAGATGGAAATCGCGTTCGGAATTCTCGGGCAAACTACCATGCGTATGCACGGTCGCTTGAGCACGGACTGGGGCTCGCTGAAACTGCAGCAACTCCTGGCGGCACTGCTGGTGCAACCCAAGGTGCGCGTGGGGGTGAACACGCTGGTGGACTGGGTCTGGTCAGCGGACGAACGGGAGCCGAACGACCCGGCTGCCACGTTCCGCACCTACGCGGGACGTATCAACAAAGCGATGCGAGAAGCCGGCGTTCCCGCGACACTCCACACCATCGACGGCGCGCTCCACATCAATGTCGAACGGGAAGCCATCGACTACTTCGCTTTCGAATCATTGGTCGAGCAAGCCCAGGAAAACCGCAAAGAACACGACCACGAAGCGGCCTGCGCCGTACTCGCCACGGCGTTCGATCTTTGGCGAGACCGGCCACTGGCAGACCTCACATCGCAAGTGGCGGAGACCTGGCGCTACTGGGCAGTACATCAGATCTGGTTACCCGCGAACCACCTGCTGCTCGGCGAGCTGATCGCGCTGGAGCGGTTCGAGACAGCTTTGCAGAAGCTCGATGAGCTGCAACGGGAACACCGAACCGACCTCGGATTGGCGCGACGCCGGCTGTATGTGCTGCGCGAACTCGACCGCCCCGACGAGATGGGCGCTTATCACATGAAGGCGCGCAAGCTACTCCTCGGCGAGGAGGACCCGACCGCGGCCGAGGACCTGCGCAAGTACTACAACGCCCTGTTGTCCGAACCCGGATCTCGACGGTCGGCCACACGGACAGCGCCAGGAGCCCGTGGGGCAGCCGAACGGCTGGCCACGGTCCCCCTGCCCCGGCAGCCCGCCGACCGGACCACACTCGATCGGCCGCCCAGCCTGCTGCCGGCGTTCGCACCTCGAGGGCCCTCGACGCTACCGCCGGGTGCCGCCGATTTCGTCGGCCATCACGACCTGCAGAAAGCGCTTGACGAGCTGGCCAGTACCGCGGACGGTCGCTTTCGCCCCGGCCTGGTTGTCCTGGACGGCCTGGCAGGCATCGGCAAAACGGCCCTCGCGGTGCACTGGGCGCGTCGGCAGTACGGCAAGCTGGTCGACACCGCGCTGTATGTCGATCTCCACGGCTTCGACGGCGGGCGTCCGGCCGAGGCCGGCGACGTGATCGACGAACTCCTCGACGCCCTCGACGTGCCCGTCGCCAGTCTCGCCAGCCGCGCGAGACGGGAGGCGAAGCTCCGCGAAATCCTCGCCGGGAATCGCACGCTGATCGTGCTCGACAACGCCGCCAACTCCGCGCACGTGCTGCCGCTGATGCTCACGCTCTCGCCGTGTCTCGTCGTCGTGACGAGCCGCCAAGGTCTGACCGCGCTGGCCAGCCGTCATGGCGCGCGGCACTGCTCGGTCACGTCCCTGAACGAGGTTCACGCGGCTCAAGTCCTGACCAGTCGCATCGGTTCCCGCGCCGACGCCGAACAAGAGTCGATCGGGCGGCTCACCGCGTTGTGCGGCGGGCTCCCGCTCGCGCTCCAGCTGGTCGCCCGGCACGTCGAAAGCCGCCGTGGCGCCGCATTGACCGAATTCGCCGACGAGCTACAGGACCAGAGCCGCCTGCTCGACATCGGCGACGACGGGGACGATCCGCCCGCGAACATAAGGGCCGCCCTGCTCGTCACCTACCGTGCCCTCCCTTCCCCAGCGCAGACGCTGTTTCGCGCGACCGGTCTCTCCCCCATTCCGGAATTGACTCTGCACGCCGCGGTAGCACTTGCGGGCGATTCGACCAAGAGCGTGCAGCGCGCCCTCGACATACTCGTGAGCACCCATTTCTTGACCCCGACGGGCACACGCGACCGTTACCGTTTGCACGACCTTCTCCGCGCCTTCGCCCGCGAACTCGCCGAGAGCGCCGAGCACGTCAGCACCCGAGAGGAAGCCGAGCTTCGCCTTCTGTCCTTTTACCTCCACACCAGTTACGGCGCCGACCGGCGTCTGTTTCCGTTCCGCCCTCCGGTACCCATGCTTCCAGCAGCGCCGCACACTCCAGCACTGGAGTTCACCTCCGAAGCCGAAGCGAAAACATGGCTACTGCAAGAAAGAGCCAACATTTCCGCCATTGTTCCCTGGGCAGCACAACGTGGTTACCACGATTTCGCATGGCGAATTCCGCATAACCTCTATGGGCTGTACCGCAGACTCGGCCTGAACAGCGAACTACGTACACTGTACACGATTTCCACCACTTCGACTCAAGCCGTAAAGGACCTTGAATCAGAAGGGGCAACCCGCAGCGACCTCGGGCTGATCTGCGCCGCCCTCGGCGACTGGGACGCCGCGCTGCGCGAATTCCACATTACTTCCGCGATAGCACAGAAGACCCAGAGCACCATGGGAATGGCCATCTCCCTGTCCCACCTCGGCACATATGAGAAGCAAATAGGAAACCTGGACACCGCCGCCGAACTCTACCGACGAGCACTGCACCATGCCGTCGCCGCCGACAGTTACGGCGCGCAGTCCGCGATCCTCCACCGGCTCGCGGGGACCACACTTGCGCGCGGGCGTCGCGACGAGGCACTCGCCCTGTACCACCAAGCCCTGCGTCTACGGGAGAAGATCGGGAACAGCCACGGCCAGGCCGAGTCACTCATAGAAATAGCGGCAATATCGGCTGATAGGAAACAATACGACAACGCGCGGCACTACGGTCTGCAAGCACTGGCCATCATCGAGAAAATCACCGATGTCGAGGCGGGACCCCGCGCGTGCTACGTCATGGCCGGTATCAGTTACGCGCAAGGCGACCACCAGGCCACCATCGGATACGCCCGCCAAGCCGCACGTCTCGCCATGCGCGATCACAATGCCGTCATCGAGGCGAACGCGCTCCACATTCTTGGACACGCTTTGTGCGAAATCGGCCACCGGGCCGCCGCCGAGGAAGGCTGGCTCCAGGCCAAATTGGTCTATACCGATCTGAACAACCGCGAGCGGGTACGTCACGTCCAGCAGGACCTCGCGGCCCTGAAGACGACACAGGCACCCTCGGCCACTTTCGCTCACCAGGTCGAGCTACCCCACCAGCAATAACCTGAAACATACTCCGGTTCTAACTTCACTACTTAAGTCATACTCTCGTCACTCTAGCTAGCTACTTGTCGACACTTTTGGTCATTTCGCGGTCGCCCGTCCGTGTCGCCGAACGTCGTCCGTAGGACACAACCGTCAGGGAGACTCACCGCTTTAGTGGACCCCGCGTCTACCACGTGCAACACCCTCAGTAGGCTCTGCCCCGTCCGCAACCCGGACAGCTGAACCGTTACCCCGCACCGCCTGTGGAAGCCACCCAGGTGGTTGCAGAATCAACCAGAACGAAAGCCTTTTCATTACCTATGAGCAGAGTTTCCGAGATCGGTCGGACGCGGGTGGCATCCCTGGCGGGAGCGGTGTTTCTCTGCGGCGGGCTGATCTCCATGGGAAGCAGTCACGCGCTCCACGAGACACACGTCGCCTCCGTGACCACAGTGGACTCGAATTATTGGAACGCAGACTCGGACTACTGGAACCCGGAATAAGTTTGCATTCTAAAAGCAACGAAGCTGCTTCTCAGAACGCTGCGGCACCAGCACGCGCGCCAGCCGCGCCCAACACACCGCTCGGTCCGAAGTGGCCAGCGCCGTGAAGGCCACCTTACCGGCCGTCAGCGCCGGTAAGGAGGCCGTAACCGCCCGCCAGCCGGGAAGGGCGTGGTCAG
>NZ_JBHYJW010000064.1:0-25120 GCF_042741125.1 Amycolatopsis sp. NPDC058986
CGACCCCACCCGCCCCGCCGGGGGCAAGGGACCTTCACTGCCGCCCGGCGATAGCAAAGGTCCCTCGCTCACTCTCGAGCGCATCCGTAGGCTGGGCTGGTGACTTCACCGCGTTTGCTGATCATCCAGCCGTCGGAATCCGACCCGGTGGGGGCACTCGGGGACTGGCTGGTCGAGGCCGGCGCCGAGCTGGACATCCGGCTTCCTGGCCGCCAGGACCTCCCGGCCGACACCGAGGGGTACGGAGGCGTCATCTGTCTGGGTGGCGAAATGGGAGCACACGACGACGCCGAGCACCCGTGGCTCGCGGACGTTCGGAGGCTGCTCGCCCGAGTTGCCGCTGCCCGGGTCCCGACGCTCGGAGTCTGCCTCGGCGCCCAGCTGCTTGCCGCGGCGACCGGTGGCAAGGTCGAGGTCGGTGAGCGGGGGCCGGAGGTAGGGCCCTCCCTGGTCACGAAGAAGGACGCCGCCTGGACGGACCCCCTCTTCGCCGAGCTGCCGCTCATTCAGGATGTCATGCAGTTCCACAACGACGTGATCACCCGGCTGCCGGCGGGTGCGGAGCTGCTGGCCTCCGCCCCGCGCTACCCCCATCAGGCATTCCGATTCAACCGTTGTGTCTACGGTGTCCAGTTCCACATCGAGACCACTCCGGACATCGTGGCGTTGTGGGCGGCAGAAGAACCCGAAATGGCGGAACTCACTCGTCCGGGTGTGTTCGAACGGGACGCCTTGATCGCATCGCACGCGGACATCGCCGAAACCTGGCGTCCGTTCGCGCATCGGTTCGTCCAGCTGGTCAAGGGCGAACTCGAGCCTGCTGCGGACAGTCAACGTACGTTACCTCTGGCTTAACGGCGTAGGTCTCGAATACATACGGGCCGTTAACGGTTCACTCCACCAGTCAGGTACTTTGCGGGAGGTATCCCCACAGGGTTCGGAGGTCGGGGTGCAACCCTCGTTGCTGGTCGTGGTCGTAGTCGTCACGGCTCTCGTTTTCGATTTCACGAACGGGTTCCACGACACCGCGAACTCGATGGCAACGTCCATCGCGACAGGAGCGTTGCGCCCGCGCGTCGCCGTCGCCATCTCAGCGGTGCTGAACCTCGTTGGTGCCTTCCTCTCGGTGGAGGT
Source organism: Amycolatopsis sp. NPDC058986 (assembly GCF_042741125.1). Lineage (NCBI taxonomy): Bacteria > Bacillati > Actinomycetota > Actinomycetes > Pseudonocardiales > Pseudonocardiaceae > Amycolatopsis > Amycolatopsis sp. NPDC058986. Next base: position 1,135 of record NZ_JBHYJW010000064.1, read on the forward strand.
CGCGAAGACGATCTCCAGTGGCCTCGTCGACGACACCAAGGTCGGCCCGGCCATCGTGTTCGGCGGCCTGATCGGCGCGATCGTCTGGAACCTGCTGACGTGGTTCATCGGCCTGCCGTCGAGTTCCTCGCATGCACTCTTCGGCGGCCTGATCGGCGCCACGTGGGTCTCGGCGGGCGCGGACTCCGTCCACTTCGGCAAGATCGTCGACAAGGTGCTGGTCCCCGCCGCCGCCTCGCCGGTCATCGCCGGCTTGGTGGCGATGACCGTGACCTACTTGGTCTACCGGGTCCTGGTCCGGCGCAAGCCGAACAGCAAGGGGTTCCGGATAGGACAGATCGTCTCCGCATCTCTGGTGTCACTGGCTCACGGGACCAACGACGCGCAGAAGACGATGGGTGTCATCACTCTGACCCTCGTCTCCGGCGGCCTGCTCCCGTCCGGCGCGGCGCCACCCGTCTGGGTGATCATCAGTGCCGCCTGCGCACTGGCGCTCGGCACCTACCTCGGTGGCTGGCGGATCACGCACACCCTCGGCAAAGGACTGACCGACATCGAAGGCCCTCAGGGTTTCGCAGCGCAGACCAGCTCGGCCTTGGTCATCCTGGTCTCTTCACGGCTCGGTTTTCCCCTCTCGACCACTCACGTCTGCTCCGGCGGCATCATCGGTTCCGGCGTCGGCCGTCGTGAGGCGCCCGTCCGGTGGCGGATGGCGGGACGCATGGTGATCGCGTGGCTGTTCACCCTGCCCGCGGCCGCGATCGTCGGCGCCATCGCAGGCAAGACGGCCTCGCTCGGCACTGTGGGCACGATCGCGGTTGGCGTCGTCGGCATAGCGGTCGGCGTCGGCATCTACCTGCTTTCGCGCCGCCGCCCCGTCACCGCACACAGCTTCCACGTCCCCGAGCCCTCTGCCCCCGACACAGAACCCCGCCAACTAGCCGCCTGAAGAGGAGCAAGGGACCTTTGCTAACGCCCGGCGTTAGCAAAGGTCCCTTGCTCCTCACGGCTTGGCGGTGTCCGCTCGGATACGGTAGGGCGTGATGGCAGACCGAGCTCGTCCGACCGCGTCCGCGGCGAGGTACGGCTTCACCGACAGCCGGGCCGAAGAGCAGCTTCGTGCTGCTGGTTGGTGGGATGTCACCGGACCGAGCGCGGCCGCCGCCGATGTGCTGTCCGCGTTCTCCCGCGCGGCGGATCCCGATCTGGCGCTCCGTGGACTCGACAGGATTCGAGAGGCCGACGGCGCGGGGTGGGCGGAACTCGACCAGGCTCTTCGCGAGAACCGGACTTTTCGCGGGCGGTTGCTGGGAGCGCTCGGCACGTCCAGCGCGCTCGCCGACTTCCTCGCCGCCAATCCGCAGGCCTGGCATTCGCTCACCGGTAAGAAAAGCACCGATCCTGCGCGCTACGCCGAGCTGCTGCTGGAGAAGATGCGCGGGCCTGATGGCACGCTGGTGACCGGTCCTGAGGCCGAGCAGGTTCTCCGGTCCGCTTATCGCGAGCTGATCCTCGGCATCGCCGCGGCCGACCTCGGCCATCTCGTGGAACCGGGCCTGGAGCACCCGCACTACGCAGAGGTCGCGAGCCAGCTGACCCGGCTTGCCGAGGCCGCCTTGATCGTCGGCGTGGCGGTGGCGGAAACAGAGGTCGGCGCGAAGGCGGAGGACACGCTCGCCGTCATCGCGATGGGTAAATGCGGTGGGCGCGAGCTCAACTACGTCAGCGACGTCGACGTCATCTTCGTCGGTGGCGCCGACCTCACAGTCGCTACCCGCTTGGCCAGCACGATGATGCGCATCGTCGGCAACGCCTGCTTCGAGGTCGACGCGGCGCTGCGTCCCGAAGGCAAGTCCGGCGCGTTGGTACGAACGCTCGACGGGCACGCTGGTTACTACAAGAAATGGGCCAAGACCTGGGAGTTCCAGGCGTTGCTCAAGGCACGGCCGGTCGCGGGTGACGCCGAGTTGGGGCGGAAGTACAGCGAGCTGGTCGCGCCCCTCGTGTGGTCGGCTGCCGATCGCGACAACTTCGTCGGCGAGGTGCAGCAGATGCGCCGCAGGGTCGAAGGCCATGTCCCGTCTGAGCACGCCGAGCGTGAGCTCAAACTCGGCCGCGGTGGGCTACGCGACGTCGAATTCGCTGTCCAGTTACTCCAGCTCGTCCATGGCCGGATCGACCCGGACCTGCGTTCACCCTCCACTATGGAGGCTTTGGCCGCACTGGGTGAGGGCGGCTACGTCGGTCGCCAGGACGCCGCCGAACTCGGCGCGTCCTACGAGTTCCTGCGGACCGTCGAGCATCGGCTGCAATTGCGGCGGCTGCGACGTACCCACCTTTTCCCCGAAGCCTCGGACACCGCCGAACTGAGGATTCTGGCACGCGCGATCGGCGTCCGCCCCGCAGGCGGCAAGAGCGCGGGCGAAGTACTGCTGGCCGAGTTCCGGCGGCATGGCCAGGGCATCCGCAAGCTGCACGAGAAGCTGTTCTACCGGCCGCTTCTGCAGTCGGTGGCGAACGTGCCGACCGAAGCTCTGCGGCTCACCACCAAGCAGGCGGCCAGTCGGCTGGCTGCCCTCGGGTACGCAGCGCCGGATGGCGCGCTCCATCACATCAAGGCGCTGACCGCGGGCGTCTCCCGGAGAGCCGCGATCCAGCACGCGTTGCTTCCCGTCCTGCTCGACCTGCTGGCCGATACCCCCGATCCTGACCGGGGCCTGTTGTCCTACCGCAAGGTGTCCGAGGCTCTCGAGGAGACTCCCTGGTACCTGCGCGTCCTGCGGGACGAAGGCGCCGTGGTCGAACGCCTGGCCTTCCTGCTCGGCACATCGAGGCTCGTCCCGGATTTGCTCGCGCGGGCACCCGAGGTGTTGCAGCTGCTGGGAGATCCAGCGCGGCTCACCGGCCGCACTCCGGCCGAGGTCGCGACCTCGCTGCGGGCCGCAGTGCGCCGGCAACCCGGGTTGAACGCGTCGGTGGCGGCCGCGAGGTCGTTGCGACGCCACGAGATGCTGCGGGTGGCCTGTGCGGATCTCCTCGGGCTGCTCGATGTCCGGCGGGTGTGCGAAGCGCTTTCGAGCGTGTGGGTGGCGGTGCTGCAGGGCGCGCTGGCCACGGCCAACCGGCAACGACAGACGGAACTCGGTCGCACTCCCGCGGCGATCGCCGTCATCGGAATGGGGCGGCTCGGCGGCGCCGAGCTTGGTTACGGATCCGATGCGGACGTCCTGTTCGTATGTGAGCCGACCGAAGGTGTGTCCGATGCCGAAGCGGTGCGTTTCGCCTCGTCCGTAGCGGAAACGGTCCGGCAGATGCTGGGCGCGCCGAGCCCGGACCCGGCGTTGGTGGTGGATGCGGACCTGCGGCCGGAGGGACGCAGCGGCCCACTGGTGCGGACGCTGGAGTCGTATCGGGCGTACTACGCGCGTTGGGGCGAGGTGTGGGAGGCACAGGCCCTGCTGCGTGCGCGCTTCATCGCGGGGGACGCCGACCTCGGCGAGCGCTTCATCACGATGCTCGATCCTGTTCGCTATCCGGATGGTGGGCTCGATGCGGGCCGTGTGCGGGAAATCCGGCGGATCAAGGCGCGAGTGGAAACGGAACGGATGCCCAAGGGAGCCGACCCGACACGGCACACGAAGCTCGGCCGGGGCGGCCTGGCCGATGTCGAATGGACAGTGCAGCTTCTGCAACTGCGGCACGCGCACGAGGTCGGTGCCTTGCGAACCACATCCACTCTCGAAGCGCTCGCCGCGCTCGAGCCAGCTGGCCTTGCTGCGGCAGCGGACGTCGAATCCTTGACCGAGGCATGGTTGCTCGCTACTCGAGTCCGGAACGCGGGAATGCTCGTCCGCGGCAGGGCCGTCGATGAAATCCCCAGCTCGGGCCGTGACCTGACCGCCGTGGCACGTGTTCTCGGCTACACGTCCGATGACGATCCCGGCGAGTTCCTGGACACCTACCGACGCATCACTCGTCGCGCCCACACCGTCGTCGAGCGCCTGTTCTACGAAAACTGACCCACAGCGCCGAGAGGAGCAAGGGACCTTTGCTATCGCCCGGCGATAGCAAAGGTCCCTTGCTCCTCTGCGCCGGGTCGGGAGCGGCGCTTACAGTGGGCGGGTGACTGAGCGCGAGCCATTCCGGACCAGGCTGAAGGTCCGCCACTACGAGCTGGACACCCTCGGCCATCTCAACCACGCCGTGTACCACTCATATGCCGAGGTCGCCCGGCTGGAGCTGATGGAGCTGGCAGGCGGGCTTTCGGGAGGTCTGCGCGAGGAGAAGCTGGCGTCGGTCATGCTTGAGACGCACGTCGCCTTTCGCCGAGAGCTACGGGCAGGCGATGTGGTCGACGTCACCTGTGACACCAAGTTCGGGAACGGCAAGACGTTCCGCATGGATTCGAACATCTACAAGCTCGACGGGACCTTGGCCGCGGAGATCACCTGCACGCTGGGGCTGATGGATCTCGATCGCCGCAAGCTCGTCGATGATCCGCGTGGACGCTTCGAGCGGGCCGGCGTCGACCTCAAGGTCATGTCCACCGCGGGTTGACCCACCAGCCGCACGTGGAAACAGAAACGCCGGCGGCGAGGGCGTTTCCGCGCCTCGCCACCGGCGTGACGGTGGGCCTACCGCGTGATCACACGTCGTAGTACAGCGAGAACTCGTACGGGTGCGGACGCAGCCGCAGCGGGTCGATCTCGTTTTCGCGCTTGTACGAGATCCAGGTCTCGATCACATCGGGGGTGAACACGCCGCCTTCGAGCAGGTAGTCGTGGTCGCTCTCCAGAGTGTCGAGCACAGTGCCGAGGTCTCCCGGGACGAGCTTGACATCCTTGGCCTCCTCGGGAGGAAGCTCGTAGAGGTCCTTGTCGATCGGCTCCGGCGGCTCGATCTTGTTCTTGATGCCATCGAGCCCGGCCATCATCATCGCCGAGAACGCCAGGTACGGGTTGCCGGATGAGTCCGGGCAGCGGAACTCGGCGCGCTTCGCCTTCGGGTTGTTGCCCGTGATCGGGATACGCACGCAGGCGGAGCGGTTGCGCTGCGAGTAGACCAGCGAAACCGGCGCCTCGAAGCCCGGCACGAGACGGTGGTAGGAGTTCACTGTCGGGTTCGTGAAGGCCAGCAGACTCGGAGCGTGCTTGAGCAGACCGCCGATGTAGTGGCGCGCGGTGTCGGACAGGCCGGCGTAGCCCGACTCGTCGTGGAACAGCGGCTGGCCGTCCTTCCACAGCGACTGGTGGCAGTGCATGCCCGAGCCGTTGTCGCCCGCGAGCGGCTTCGGCATGAACGTCGCGGTCTTGCCTGCCGCGAACACCGTGTTCTTCACGATGTACTTGAACAGCTGCAGGTCGTCCGCTGCGTGCAGCAGCGTGTTGAACTTGTAGTTGATCTCGGTCTGGCCGGCGGTGCCCACCTCGTGGTGCGCACGCTCGATCTCGAAACCGATGTTCGTCAGGTTGCGGACGATGTCGTCGCGCAGGTCGGCGAAGTGGTCGACCGGCGGCACCGGGAAGTAGCCGCCCTTGAACTTCGTCTTGTAGCCCTGGTTGCCGCCCGCCTCGTCGGCGCCGGTGTTCCACCAGCCCTCGACCGAGTCGATCTCGTGGAATGAGGCGTGCTCGGCCGAGTCGAAGCGGATCGAGTCGAAGATGTAGAACTCGGCTTCGGGGCCGAAGTACACGTTGTCGGCGACGCCGTACTCGGCGATGTACTGCTCGGCCTTGCGCGCGATGTTGCGCGGGTCCCGGCTGTACGCCTCGCGGGTGAACGGGTCGTGCACGAAGAAGTTGAGCGCCAGCGTCTTCGCCTTGCGGAACGGGTCGATCCGCGCGGTCGCCGCGTCCGGCAGCAGCAGCATGTCGGACTCGTGGATGGACTGGAAGCCGCGCACCGAGGAGCCGTCGAACGCGAGACCCTCTTCGAAGGCATCTTCGGTGAAGGCCTTCGCGGGGACCGTGAAGTGCTGCATCACGCCGGGCAGGTCGCAGAACTGGACGTCGACGACCTCGACGCCCTCGTCGGCGATGAGACGCTGGATATCGTCTGGAGTAGTGGGCACCCTCGGTGACTCCTTCTCGTTCGAGCTCGTACGGCAGTGCTCTCTTCGGCTCACGCTAAGAGCGCGGTGTTGCCCGACCGTCACCCGTATGTTTCGCCGGTGTTAACGGGTCGGTGCATACCGGGTAGTCGACCAGGGCGAATGCGACCTGCGCCACCGGCATACCCTGGACGGGTGGCGAGATGGACCGGCGAATGGCTGCCCGGCACCGGCGACGGGGCGGCAGCAGGTGATCAGCATGCTCCGCGATGGCGCGGCGAATCGCTCGGCCTGCCTGAATCCGGCGTAGGTGCGGTGGCCAGCGGTGGCGCGAGACTGCTCGGCCTCGTCATCGACCTGGTCCTCGCCGCACTGGTCACAGCCATATTCGTCCGGCCCAACCTGCAGAATCCCGCTGTGATGCAGAACTTCAACCAGTGGTCGGGGGTCGTCTGGGCGATCATCACGGTCATTTCGGCGGCGTTCTTCGGCTTCACTCCCGGGATGGGGGCGGTGGGAATCCGTGTTGCCCGACTCGACGGGGCGTCGATGGTAGGACTGTGGAGAGCAGTCGTACGCACGGTGCTCACCTTCGTGATCATTCCTGCGGCCGTGCGCAACGCCGATGGTCGCAGCTGGCTCGATCGTCTGACCGGAACCGTGGTCATCCGTATGCGCTGAGTCGTCCGGAGTGAAGCAAGGGACCTTTGCTTTCGCTTGGGAGCTGAGTGTGACACGGATGTCATGCGGCCGTTCTGGGGTCGCGGGCGGAGATCCGAGGTGGTGGGCGTTGCGCCGCGCGCTGGTACGCCGTGCGAAGCTCCCGAATTACGGACAGTGGCTGGTCGCGCAGCATTAGCGGGTGAAGGCGTATCAGTATGAGTCCTTCGGCGGCTGGCGGGCTGTCCTCGTGCTGGCTGGCGGAATGAATTGCCACCTCGTCCAGGTCGAGTTGTACTGCCAAGCCGACGATCGGCCACCACGCTTGGACGCTGCCGAGGACATCACCAGACTCGTTCTCCAGAACAACGTCCCAATCCGGCTGAGGCAGCCCGCTCTTCTCGAGAACGTCACGGAGCCACCGCTCGGCCGCCTCATGGACACCGTTGCTGACCTCTTGGACGACACGCCGGGGGAGTGCCGAACCTATGGTGCTGGCCTGCGCGAGCTCCTTGCGGAGATCAAGCGGATCGCAGAGCCCACGGTAGACGGCGTCGGCGATCATGGCGTGCACGTTTGTCAGGTTGTCCATCCGTCGCGCAGCGTCAATCAAAGCCCTTGCCAGCGGCGCGAGCGGCAGACCGTCGACAACGACTGCGTCAGGAAGGTGGATCGTCCGCTCGGCGATCGCGAAGCCCCAGGTGGCGACCTTGCTCCTGTGCGGGATCAGTGTATGGACCCGTGGTTCGGCAGGCAGATTGCGCACGCCGTGGAGCCGTGCGGCGTGGATACCGGTGAGCATCGCGTCCGGGCCCGCATGGGTCAGGGCTGCGCGGAACAACTGGCGGGCCGTCGGCTCCCGGTTGGTGAATACGATTACCCCGGGTATTGGCCGCTGCCATGGGCCGTTGCCTCGGCACCGGCGCGAGATGGATGTGTGGGATATGCCGAGCGCGACGAGTTTCGCCCGGGCGGCCACGCCGTCCGGGAACAGATCTTCCAGCATCTCTGGCCTGAGGCTTCTCATGCCCACACCGTCATGATGCAACCACGGACCGACAGTTTTGCGCGAAAACGGAGCAGGGGACCTTTGCTATCGCCCGGCGATAGCAAAGGTCCCCTGCTCTGCTCGCGGGTTAGCGGCGGCGGATGGTGCGCTGGACGTTGCGCATCTTGGCGCCGGCGGGCATGGGGCCCTTCGGCATGGCGGCGCCGCGGTTGCCGAGGGCGGCCAGCTTCGCTTCGAGGGCGTCGACCTGGCCGGGCTTGAGGTTCCGCGGAAGCTTCATCAGGTAGCCCTGGAGCTTCTTCAGCGGGACCTCGCCCTCTTCGTTGCCGATGGTCACGTTGTAGATCGGGGTGTCGCCGACGAGCCGGGAGACACGCTTCTTCTCCTGGGCGAGCAGGGACTTCACCCGGTGCGGGGCGCCTTCGGCGACGAGGATGACACCGGGGCCGCCCAGCACGCGGTGCACGGCGTCCAGCTGGGTCGTCGCGGCGACCGTCGGGGTGACCTTCCAGCGGCCGCGGAGGTTCTCCAGCGCCCAGGCCGCCGCGCCGGGCTGGCCGTCCGCCTTCGAGTAGACGGTCCGCTGGACCCGGCGTCCGAAGAGGATCACCGCAGCGAGCACGCCGAGCACGATGCCGAAGGGCAGCAGCGCCCACTGGATGTTGAAGATGAAGCCGATCCCGAACACCACGCCAGTGACGACCAGGATCGCGCCCACCATCAAGGGGATGAGCGCCTTGTCTTCCTTGCGCTGCATCTTGAAGGCCTCGAAGATCTGCCCCCGGCGAGCCTTGCTCGCCGCGCGCTTCTCCTTCTTGGCCTGCTTCGCCGCTTCCTTGTCCAGCTTTCCCGCCATATGACCAGGATACGGCCGCGTGCCCTGCCACGGACCTGTCGGCCCCCTCTGCGAGGATCTCAAGGTGGCTAGCGCATCCTCCCCCAAGAGTCGTCCTGGCCTGCTCGACGGGCTCGATCCGGAACAACGCGCCGCGGCGTCGGCGCCGCGCGGGCCGGTCTGCGTGCTCGCGGGGGCCGGGACCGGCAAGACGCGGACGATCACCCATCGCATCGCGCATCTGATCCGGTCGGGACACGTCGCGGCAGGTCAGGTGCTCGCGGTCACGTTCACCGCGCGTGCCGCGGGGGAGATGCGGTCGCGGCTGCGCGGCCTCGGCGTGGACGCGGCGCAGGCGCTGACGTTCCACGCCGCCGCGCGACGTCAGCTGCGGTACTTCTGGCCCCGGGTCATCGGCGACCGGCCGTGGGATCTGCTGGAGAACAAGTTCCGCTACGTCGGCCAGGCCGCGAACCGCGCCGGGCTCAGCACCGAGACCGAGGTGCTGCGGGACCTCGCCAGCGAGATCGAGTGGGCCAAGGCGTCGCTGGTCAGCCCGGACGACTATCCGGCCGTGGTTTCGCGCACGCAGCGGGACATCCCGGCCAGGGCCACGCAGATCGCCGAGGTCTACCGCAACTACGAGAAGATCAAGAACTCCGCCCAGGTGCTCGACTTCGACGACCTGCTGCTGCACACCACGGCGGTCCTGGAGGAACACGCCGCCGTCGCCGAGGAGTTCCGCGATCGTTACCGCTGCTTCGTCGTCGACGAGTACCAGGACGTCACGCCGCTGCAGCAACGGCTGCTCAACGCCTGGCTCGGCGGACGCGACGACCTCACCGTCGTCGGCGACGCCAACCAGACGATCTACTCCTTCGGGGGTGCCTCGCCGCGCTCGCTGCTCGAGTTCACGCGGCGCTTCCCCGACGCGACCGTCGTCCGGCTCGAACGCGACTATCGCTCGACGCCCCAGGTCGTGACGCTGGCCAACCAGGTCATCGGCGCCGCACGCGGCCGCCCCGCCGGATCCAGGCTCAAGCTCATCGGGCAGCGGCCACCCGGCCCCGAGCCCCGGTTCGCGGAGTTCGACGACGAGGCCGCCGAGGCCGAGGCCGTCGCACGGCGGGTTCGTGACCTCCTCGACGGCGGGGTCGCGGCAAGTGAGATCGCGGTGCTCTACCGCGTCAACGCGCAGTCGGAGGCGTACGAGCAGGCACTTACCGAAGCCGGGATCCCCTATCTCGTCCGTGGCGGTGAGCGGTTCTTCGCGAGGACCGAGGTCCGGCAGGCGATGTCCGCGTTGCGGGTGGCCACGGCCGACTCCGCCGTGGTCGACCTGGTGACGACGGTTCGCTCCGTCCTTGCCAGGGTGGGGCTGACCGAGCAGCCGCCCTCGGGTGGCGCGGCGAAGGAACGATGGGACGCACTTCTGGCGCTGGTCGAGCTCGCCGAGGAACTCGCGTCGACGGTCGAGGACGCCGATCTGCACCGGTTCGTCGCGGAACTGGACCAGCGGGCGGCCGCGCAGCATCCGCCGACCGTCGAGGGCGTCACCCTCGCGTCGCTGCACGCGGCCAAGGGGCTCGAATGGGACGCCGTTTTCCTGGTCGGGCTTGCCGAGGGCACGATGCCGATCCTTCACGCCGACGGTGACGACGCCGCGATCGAGGAGGAACGGAGGCTGTTCTACGTCGGGGTCACACGGGCGAGAGTGCACCTGTGGCTGTCCTGGGCGCTCGCTCGCACTCCGGGCGGCAGGCGCAACCGGCGGCGCAGCCGCTTCCTCTATGGGCTGATCCCGGAGGACCACCCCGCCGCGCGGGTCGCCCGGTCCCAGCAGAAGCAGGTCGTCGTCAAGACCCGGTGCCGGGTGTGCGACGGGCCACTGCTGGAGACGATGGAGGTCAAGCTTGGCCGCTGCGGCCGCTGTCCGTCCACTGTGGACGAAAAGCTGCTGGAGAAGCTGAAGGCGTGGCGCGGGGAGCGCTCGCGGGAGCTCAAGGTTCCGGCGTTCGTGGTGTTCACCGACGCTACCCTGATGGCCATCGCCGAGCAGCGCCCGACCGACGACGGCGCGCTGGTGGCGATCTCCGGCATCGGTGCGACGAAGCTCGAACGCTTCGGTGCGGAGGTGCTCGACGTGGTCCGGTCGGCCATGCGGTCTTGACCGCGTCTCGGCCATGATCCATGCGGCGAACCCGCTGCTCAGGGTCGATCTTCGTAGCTTGGACGAGTTTTCCGGAAAATAAGTTGCCCCAGGGTGGGCGGGGGTCATAACCTGCACACACCGGGTCGTTAAGGGCCCGACTGGGGATCCATGTGACGCCGACCGCGGAGCGGTTCGCGTGCGACAGAAGAAGGAGGTGCCGGTGAAATGATCTCGAACATGAAGCTCACGAACCCTGGCACCCTTCTGTCCTGCGCCGCGCAGGCTCAGCGCCAGGGCACCGATGTGTTCGTGAGCGCTCACGCGATCCGTGGCACGCGCCGTATCGAACGGCTGTGGGCCACCGTCGACACCACCTTCGTCACCGCCACGGCCAAGGCCGGGGCGTACCCGCAGGTTGTCGTCGATCTGCCGACCATCAAGCAGTTCCGTGTTCCGTTGTCCATACGGGAGCGAAGTTCCTGACAGCCAGGTCAGGACGACAGGCTCACGAAGGCCGCGGAACCGGAAACGGATCCGCGGCCTTCGTGTTTTTTTGGCTGCACGACCCCAGGGAGCAGCACTGTCCAGTCCCATCGCCAATCCGAAAACCCGTACGACACAAAGGAGCACTGAAATGTCTTCGGCCTTCACCCTCGCTTCCGAGGGTGCCTTGCCTGACGCCTTCGCCGAGGCGGGCGTCAGCGACCTGCTCGACGCGATCGCGTCGCCCGAGCTCAACCTGCCTTGCCGGTCCGGCGACGCGGACCTCTGGTTCGCGGAGTCACCTGCCGAGCTGGAGCGGGCCAAGAGCTTCTGCGCGGCCTGCCCGGTCCGCGAGGCCTGCCTCGCGGGTGCGCTCGCCCGGCGTGAGCCGTGGGGCGTCTGGGGTGGCGAGATCTTCGAGCGCGGCGTCGTGATCGCCCGCAAGCGTCCTCGTGGGCGTCCGCGGAAGAACGCCGTCGTCGAGCCCGCCGCGGCCCAGGCGCGTCCGGCCGCTTCCGCCCGGAGCGCTGCCGCATGAGCATCGCACCGGTCACCACCAGGGATTACGAGGCGCGAACCGCCGAGACGGATCGCCGTCCCACCCAGCTCAAAGACGTTACGACCAAGGAGATCAACGAGATGTTGCTGTACGAAGAACTGTCCAGAGCACGAATACGGGACCTCGAGGAAGGGGTCCGTGCGCAGCGGGAACGAGGTAGCGTTCGTGCCGCTCGCCGGTGGAGCCGGGTAGCCCGATGGGCGAACCGCCGCGCGGAGCGATATCGACAGGCTTGAGTGAACGGAGGGCCGGCCGCCGAGGCCGGCCCTCCGCCTCGTTTCGGGCCGCCGCGGCAGCGGTTGGTGTTCAATGTGGTGGTGGCCACACACACTCACGACGGCATCGACTGGGCCGACCGCCTGGCGGCGTTGCGGATGGCCGACGCGCTCCACGCGGAAGCGCTGACGGCGGCGGCACGGCGCCTTGCCGACCTGTTGCCCGAGTCGCCGACGGTCGTGGACATCGGCTGTGGAGCGGGTGGGATGAGCGTTCTGTTCGCACGTGAGCTCGCCGGTCGTTCCGGGGGAACCCTCGTGTTGACGGACCTGACTCCCGAGTTGCTCTCCGAGGCCGAGCGCGCTGTCGCGGCCGAGGGAGTCGAGTGCCAGGCAGTGCTCAGCGATCTCGCCGACCCCGCGTTGCCGGATCTGCTGCCCGCCGCCGACCTGGTGTGGGCCTCCGGGGTGGTACATCACGTCGCGGACCAGCAGGCCGCGCTGCGTACGTTGGCCACGCTGACACGCCAGGGCGGATGGCTCGCGATCTCCGAAGGTGGCATCGCGCCGCACAGCCTTCCCTGGGACCTGGGCGTCGGCCGCCCCGGCCTCGAACAGCGACTGCTGGCCGCGCGCGAGGAATGGTTCGTCGGGATGCGGGCAGGGATCCCGGGCGTTGTCCCGATGCCCTATGGCTGGCCGGTCGCGCTGCAGCGAGCGGGGCTTTCGGACGTCATGTCGTTCAGCGTGCTCCTGGATCACCCGGCACCGGGAACGCCACAGCTGCGGGACTACGTCGTGCACGGTATGCGCAGACTCGCCGATTGGGCTGGTGAGCACCTCGCTACCGACGATCGTGCCGCGCTCGGCGTCCTGCTCGACCCGAAGTCGCCCGAATACCTTGGCGCACGCGAAGATCTGTACCTGCTCGGCACCAAGACGATCCATTGTGGACGGCGGGCGTGACTGCCGCGGAACAGCCGGTCGCATGCCACCGATGTGGCCGGTCACGGCCCGGCGACGAGGATCCCGTGGAAGCGCTCTCCTGGGTTTCCGACCGCGACCGGGGCACGCCGCGCTGGCTCTGCCCGCGGTGCGCTCGCGAGCATGTCCGTGACATCGAAGGGAAACTCCCGGACGAGTACTGGTGAACTCGCTCATGCGGCGTTCCCGACCCGGCCGTAGGCCCGCACCTTGGGGCGCGGGGTACGTGCTGCCTGCCCGAACGCCCGCACCAGCTCGCTGACGACCTCACGCGTTCGCTCCTGCATCTGGCGGAGCGTGCACCGCACCAGGACGATCCCGGTCGCGGTCAGGGCCAGATGACTGAAGCCGTCGCCCGGTTCGTTCGTGTCCGTCCGGTAGCGCCAGGCCAGCCCGACCTCGTCCCACCACGCGTCCGCCGTGCCGATCCGGCGGCCACGCAGATCGCACACGGTGACGTTCCAGCTCGGCGGCGGCAGCGGTGTCACGGCCAGCACCTTCGCGGCCCAACCCTGTGCGAACGTCTCGTGTCCGCTGATCCCGCGCAGCGCCGCGCGGACCGCGGCCGAACCGCGCTGATCGCCCGCGTCCAGCTCGGCCAGCAGGTCGGCCTTCTCGCACAGGCCCCAGTGCAGGGGCAGCGTGAGCAGGTACGTCAGCCTGCAGGGGTCGGGTTCCCGCCGGGCGAGGTCGAGCGTCGCGCGGCTCGCCGAGGCGAACGGAAGCCCGTCCACCAGCACCGGCTCCGGCATGCGTGAGGTCCGCTGGGTCACCACGCCGGTTGCGGTGAGCCTACGGCCTTCGGGCACCAGCAGCCGGATCTCGTTGGTGAGCCGGTAGTTCATGCCGTGTGCGCGCAGCGCGTCGGTGCCGGTGATGACGACGCCATCACCGAAGCGCGCGATCGCGGCGTGCAGCATCTGCAGCCGGGTCGGCGCGGTGTTGCGCATCAGGAACACCCCGGGGTGCAGCCGGCGCCACGGCCCGTCGGGACCACAGAGCCGGGCGGTTCTTCGTGCGGACACTCCGGCGCTGCGCAACTGCTTGTTGTTGACGACTCCGCTGGCCGTCGGGTCACTGAGCGCCAGGATGTCGGCGCGATCCGTGATGGTCATGATCCGAGCATGACCGCTCGGCCATCCGGGTGGAACCGGCTTCCTGAGGTTGTGGACAACTCCGCTCCGCGAACGGAGAATTCCGGTCGCTTTCCGTTGCCCTGTGGATAACTCAGGTCGCGAAACCTGGCTGCCAGCGCTCCACGATGTCCCTGGCCGGGATCTCGGCGTCGAGTTGGCAGAGGATCCCCGTCGAGCCCGCGGTGACCCGGTGGATCATGAGGTACTCGGGTGGCAGGTTGAGCGAGCGGCCGACCCGGAAGTCGCTGCCGCGGGTGTTGCCCAGCCGCCCGGCCTGCTTCTGCATCCAGCGGCGCGTGAAGTGGAACGTGGGCCCGGCCAGCGGTTCGGTGAAGGGGGACAGGTAGGCGAGGACTTCGTCCGCGTCCAGTTCCGTGCCCGCTCGCACGAATCCGCACTCGCGCAGCAGCCGCATGAGCTTGTCGGAGTCGCCGTCGAGCGCCAGCCGCGTCATCTCGCCGAGGTGCGCGGGGATCCCGTCGGGCAGCCGGGCCACCCCGCCGAAGTCGATCACACACATCCTGCCGTCGCCGGTGAGCATGAAGTTGCCCGGATGCGGGTCCGAATGCAGCAGGCGTGCCCGCTCCGGTGACGAGTAGTGGAACTCGGCCAGCAACCTGCCGGACAGGTCGCGGGTCTCGCGGTCCCCGTTCGCGATGATCTCCGAGAGCGGGGTACCCGTGACCCACTCGGTGATCACGACCTTGGGCGAGCTGGCGACGACGCGGGGAATCAGGAACCCGGGATCGCCCGCGAACGCCTTGGCGAACACTCGCTGGTTCTGCGCTTCGGCCTGGTAGTCGAGTTCCTCGTTCATGCGGTCGGCGAGTTCGGCGAGCAGGGGCTTGACCTCGGTGCCCGGGACGAAGGCCTGGAACAGCCTGCTGAACCGCTGGAGTTGCCGCAGATCGCTGCGGAGTGCTTCGTCGGCGCCGGGGTACTGAACCTTGACCGCGACCTCGCGCCCGTCGTGCCAGGTCGCGCGATGCACCTGACCGATACTCGCGGCCGCGGCGGGTTCGTCGTCGAACTGGGCGAACCTGGCCGACCAGGTGCGGCCGAGCTGCTCGGCGAGCACGCGATGAGTCTGCCGGGCCGCCATCGGCGGGGCCGCGGCCTGCAGCTTCGTGAGGGCCTCTCGGTAGGGCTTCGCCATGTCGTCGGGCACGGCGGCCTCGAACACGCTCAACGCCTGCCCGAACTTCATCGCGCCGCCCTTGAGCGAGCCGAGGACCTCGAAGAGCTGCTCCGCGGCCTTCGCCGACAGCGTCGCGTTCACCTGCTCCGCACTTTGGCCCGCCATCCTCCGTCCCCAGCCGCCCACGGCCCGCCCGGCGATCCCCAGCGGCAGGCTGGCGAGCTTGGCGGTCCGGGCGACGCCCTTGCTGGGCATCGCGGTTTCTCGGTCTGCGGGACGGTCGTGGGAGTCGGTCACCCTAGCGATTCTGCCTTGGGAACCCTTGCCGGCACAGCAGGTTCGGGACGTCTCCGCGGTCTACGCCGGGTGACGTATGGCTGAGGCGCCGCAGCCGCATCGAGGGTGCGGGACCCAGACGCGGCGCCTCACCTTCCCCTCGAAGGCGTCGATCTCCAGCGTCGCGTTCCACACCGGGGGAGCGGTTTCGCTCGGGGAAAGCAGCCGCATCGCCTGCGCCACCCCCAGCGCGGCAGTGGCCTGGACGGCGCCCAGATCCGGGTGCTGGTCATGGCGGATCAGCTGACTCGCGACCCGGGGCCAGCACGGCTCGAGATCGGTCCGGTGCAGGTCAGCGCAGTGGAGGCAACTGCTTCGGCCGGGCACGACCAGCGGGCCGACGATGCCGGTGCCGTCCCGGACACGCACCGGCAGGTGCGGTGTCCCGGCCGTCATCAGCTCGTCGACCACTTCGGGCGCGGGGACCACGGCGTCGGTGAGCAGGACCAGTTCCGGCCCGCGGATGCTGGTGAGGCGAGTGGTCCGGGTGCGGGCGTCGACCCGGTGGACGACGTCGGCCAGCGCGGTCCGCCGGGGCTTGCCCAATTCGGTTTCGGTGAACCCGGAACCGAGGTCCTGTTCGATGACGGTGCCCGACATGCGGACGTCGATGTGCCCGACCCCGGCGTTGGCCAGGAGGACCGCGGTGGCCACGGCCAGCCGGCCGTCCCCGTGCACGGCCATGGCGCTGTTCCGGCGTCGTTCGGTCAAGGCCGTCTGATGGTGTCTCGCCCGCAGCGACCACAGCCCGGTTTCGGCGCCGCGTCGCGGAGAGTGGCTCGCCGGCTCCGCTTCGGTGACCAGCCCTAACGCTGTGAGCTGGGTGAGAACCGTGCGCAGTTGCTCGCGATGTTCGCTCTCCGCGAGCAAGATCGTGTCGACGCTCTGTTGACCGTCGAGTCTGCGAAGCCTGCCGACCACCGCGTCGGGCAGGTCGGTGATCACGACGCCGTGCCGTGGGTCCAGCCCGATCTGGATCTCGTCGGGCCCGCGTTCGAGCACGTCGAGGCCGGAAAGCAGAACCGGGTACCTGGGCAGGGGCACCGCCGGGGTGGTGATGGTCGAGGTGCTCATGAACGCAGCATGGCAGGTGAGCGCTTGATCACCGTCCGGAAACAGGCCGGTTATCCACAGGGGGAAGCCGTTGTGGACAAGTCGGCGCTGTGACTTTTCGGCGCTCGGAGTTGTCGGTGTCTGGCCTTACCGTTGTCGAGTGGTCGAAGCACGGATTCCGTCTCTCAGAAGCCGGGGCAAGACGAACCCCCCGGCCGACACTCCCGGACACAAGGTAGAGGTGCGGCGTAGCCAGCGCCGGCATCGCACGGTCACCGCGTACTGGAACGACGACACGCTCGTCGTGCTCATTCCGGCACGGATGACCAGGGCGGAGGAAAAACACTGGGTCACCGAGATGGAGCGCAAGCTGCTGCGCTCGGAACCACGTCGTGCGGCGCCGCCGAAGGCGTCGGACGACGTACTGCTCGCACGCTGCGAGGTGTTGTCCAACAAGTATCTCGACGGCACGGCGGTCCCGGCGAGCGTGCGCTGGGTACCGCCGATGCGGACGAGGTGGGCGTCGTGCACCCCGGTCGACGCCACGATCAGGGTCAGCGACCGGCTCCGCCGGGTGCCACCGTGGGTCCTGGACTACGTCCTCGTGCACGAACTGGCGCATTTGCGCGAGCCAGGGCACGACGCGGCGTTCTGGGCGCTGGTGCGGCGCTACCCGAAAACAGAACGCGCGATCGGGTTCCTGGAGGGCCTGTCCTCCGCCGCCGGATGGGGCATAGCGGCGGAGGACTGAGGGAACAAAGGACGGCGGCGGCCAGGGCGGGTCAGCCCTGGTCGCCGGTGTCTTCCTTGCCGTCCTTGCGGTCCTGCTCGGACTTGTCCTGGGCCGCCTTGCCCTGTTCGGTGCGCTCGAGCTCGGCGATCGGGTCGACATCGCCCGTGTCGGCCGAGCCGAGGCGCTCCGCGAAGTCCAGTGGCTCGTCCAGATCGGCGGCGGTCGGCATCAGGTCGGGATGCGACCAGAGGCGGTCCCGCTGCTCGACACCGTGCTGGTCGCCGACCAGCTTCCACAGCGCCGAGGCGGCGCGCATCCGCCGCGGCCGGAGTTCGAGCCCGACCAGCGTCGCGAACGTCTGCTCCGCGGGCCCGCCGGTGGCGCGCCGCCTGCGGAGCGTCTCCCGGAGCGCGTCGGCGCCCGGCAGCCGGTCGCCGATGGCTTCCGCCACCACGACGTCCACCCAGCCCTCGACGAGAGCCAGCAACGTCTCCAGCCGGTTCAGCGCGGACTTCTGCTCTGGCGTGGTCTGCGGCTCCAGCAAGCCGGAGGACATGGCCTCTTCGAAGCTCGCCGGGTTGGCCGGGTCGATCCGGCCGGCGAGCTGTTCGAGGGCGGAGGTGTCCACGGTGATGCCGCGGGCGAACTCCTCGACCGTCGCGAGCAGCCGCTGCCGTAGCCACGGGACGTGGGAGAACAGGCGCTGGTGCGCGGCCTCGCGCGCGGCGAGGAAGACCAGGATCTCGCTGCTCGGCAGCTCGAGGCCCTCGGCGAACTTCTCGATGTTCGAGGGCAGCAACGCCGATGTCGCGGCGGGGCCGAGCGGGAGCCCGACCTCGGTGGAGGTGAGCACCTCGGAAGCCAGTTGAGCGAGCGCGTTGCCGAGCTGGGAGCCGAAGGCCATCCCGCCCATCTGTCCCATCATCGACAGCAGCGGGCCCGCGGCCTGCTTGGCCTCCTCGGGTAACGCCTGCATCCACGCGCCGGAAACCTGCTGCGCCACGGGATCGCACAGCCGCTGCCAGGTGGGCAGCGTCTTCTCGACCCATGTGCGGGCGGACCAGGCGACCGTCGAGGTCGCGCCGGCGGGGAGGATGGTCGCCGCGTCGAGCCACAGCTCAGCGAGATGGGCGGCGTCACGCACCGCCGAGTTGGCGTCGCCGGACGCGCCGCTGGACGCGAAGCCGATCTTGGACTCACCGGTCTCGCTGAGGTTCTGCAGCGCGATCTGCTTGGCGAGGTCGTAGTTCACCGGCCCGGCCGAGCTACCCGCCTGGCTGAGCATCTGGCCCAGCTGGCTGAGCATCTGACCCAGCTGATTGAAGGCCTCGGCACCGCCGGGGTCCGACGGCTCGTTGTCACCTCGTTTGTCGGGATCGGGCGGTCCGAAGCCGAACGGGGGATTGCTCATAGGACCACCGTACGCGTGTCAGGCAGCCCCGACCTCGTCAACCGGGCCGATGAGCGTGGCCTTCACCGAGAAGCGAACACGGTCACCGTACGCTGTCGGGCGTGACCAAGTCCTCCGAGGAGACCGCTCCCGCGAAGAGCAGCGCCGCGCAGGCGAACGAGTCGGCGGATCGCCCCCGCGGCATGAGCCGGCGTGGCTGGACCCTGCTGGTCAGCGGCCTGCTGTTCCTGGTGTTCGCCGTGGTCGGGTCCGTGGTCAAGGTGCCGTTCGTCGCGATCAGCCCCGGGCCCACCTACGACACGCTCGGCCGGGACGCCGCGAACAACCCGGTCATCCAGGTCGCCGGGCACGAGGTGTTCCCGACGACCGGCGAGCTGCGGATGACCACGGTGTCGCTGAACGACGGCATCACGATGTTCACCGCGCTGGGCCTGTGGGCCAGCGGACGGTACGCGCTCGCACCGCGTGAGGAGTACTTCAAGCCGGGCGAGACCAACGAACAGGTCAAGCGCGAGAACATCCAGCAACTGCAGGACTCCCAGAGCAATGCGCAGGTCGCCGCGCTGCGTCATCTCGGCTACCCGGTGAAGGTGGTCGCGAAGGAGATCGTGTCCGGCAGCCCCGCCGACCACGTGCTTTCGCCGGGCGCGCGGCTGATCACCGTCAACGGTAAGAAGATCGCCGAAGCGGGCGACGTGCGGGCCGCCCTCAACGGGACGAAACCCGGGCAGTCGGTGCCGATCACGTTCCAGGCGGACGGCCAGCCAGAGCGGACCGTCCCGATCACGCTCGCGCAGCGGCAGGACCGGCAGGAAGGCTTCATCGGCCTCACCGCCACCGACCGTGCGGACGCGCCGTTCTCGGTGAACATCTCGCTGCAGGACGTCGGCGGCCCGTCGGCGGGCCTGATGTTCACGCTGGCGATCATCGACCGGCTGACGCCCGGCGACCTCGCGGCCGGACGGCACATCGCGGGCACCGGCGAGATCAGCGAGACCGGAAAGGTCGGGCCGATCGGCGGGATCTCGTTCAAGGTCGTCGGCGCCCGCGAGGCAGGCGCGACCGACTTCCTGGTGCCCGAGCACAACTGCGCGGAGGCCAAGACGGCGGCGCCCGACGGGCTGAACCTGATCAAGGTGTCCACACTGGACGACGCGCTCGCCCAGTTGGCCAATCTGAAGGCGGGCAAACCCACGACGTCCTGCTGAACCTGCTCGGTCCGGCAGCCGAAAGAGGAGCAAGGGACCTTTGCTATCGCCCGGCGATAGCAAAGGTCCCTTGCTCCTCTTCGTGGGTCAGGGCAGCAGAGTGGCCTTGAGCGCCTCGAGCAGATTCGGCGCGAGGTCGGGGCTTTCGATGATCTCGTCGACGACGTCCTCGGTGGCCCCGGTGGCACCCGGCGTCCCGGGCTCGGCCGCTTCCCCAGACGGCGCCACTCCGCGCAGCCGCATGACGCAAGCCGCTTCACCGCCGCGGAGGACGGCGGCCACGAGCCGGGCCTCCGTACGGCGCGGATGGTCGGCCGCGGCGCGGCGCAAGCGTTCGGCGTCGCCCTCGGAGACGTCCGGCAATTCGGCTTCGACGTCCGGCGGGAGCACGATGATCTCCTGCGCGATCGCGCAGCCCGTCACGACATCCGGCCACGCGATCCGGCTCAGTGCCTCGGCGAGGTCGCCCTCGGGCAAGGCTTCCTGCGCGACCGGGGTGAGCGGGTTCGCCGGGTCCAGTTGCCCGGCCAGTTCCGGTTGTTCGTCCAGCAATGCGCCCGTCGGCACCAGCGCGAACAGTTGCGGCGGCTGGTCCCAGCCCCCTGCGGCGACGAATTCCTCTACTTCGCGGGCCAGACCGGCGATGGCGGTGATCGTCGGCTGCTGCTCACTGGGTGCCATGGCTCCAATCGTCCCAGGCGGGTGGTCGCCGCGCCGTGCCACGTCCGGTTTGGGCGGGTCCCGGGAACTCAGCGTGGCATCCGTAGAGTTAGAGCATCAGGGGCGCGTGCGCCCTCTGCGAACGTGTTCACGAAGACAGGAGCTATGCCGTGGCGTCCCGGCCCCCCGTGAGCCTGCCGAAGCTGTCCCGGCGCAGCAGGATCCTCCTCGTCATCGCCGCCGTGATCGTGCTGGCGTTGCTCCTGGGGGCGAGACTGCTCGATACCTATGTCGACTGGCTGTGGTTCGGCGAGGTCGGCGCGCGCTCGGTGTTCACCACCCAGCTGGTCACCAGGATCGTGCTGTTCTTCGCCGTGGGGATCTTCGTCGGTGGCGCGCTGGCGGCCAGCCTGACGATCGCCTACCGCACGCGCCCTGTCTTCGTGCCGGTGTCCGGCACCGACGACCCGCTGGCCCGCTACCGGTCCGCGATCGTCGCCCGTATCCGACTCTTCGGCATCGGCATCCCGGTGCTGACCGGTCTCATCGCCGGCGCGTCCGCGCAGGGCGACTGGCAGGTCGTCCAGCTGTTCGTCAATGGAACGTCGTTCGGCCAGAAGGATCCCGAGTTCGGCAACGACGTCGGGTTCTACGCCTTCGACCTCCCGTTCGTGAACTGGCTGCTCGGCTGGCTCTTCATCACGGTCGTCATCTCGTTCTTCGGCGCGCTCATCGCCCATTACGTCTTCGGCGGGATCCGCCTCGCCGGCAAGGGCGGCCAGCTCGCCGGGCCCACCCGCGCGCAGCTCGCCATCACCGTCGGCATCTTCGTGCTGCTCAAGGCCGTCGAGTACTTCTTCGATCGGTACAACCTGCTGCTGTCCGACCGATCCAACGGCCTGTTCACGGGCGCCACCTACACCGACCTCAACGCGGTGCTCCCGGCGAAACTGATCCTGCTCTGTATTTCGGTGATCTGCGCGATCGCCTTCTTCGCCGGTGCGTTCCTGCGCAACCTCCAGCTGCCGGCGATCGCGCTGGTGTTGCTCATCCTGTCGAGCATCCTGGTCGGCGTCGCCTGGCCCGCGGTCCTCGACCAGTTCTCGGTCAAGCCCAACGCCAACGAGAAGGAAGCCACGTCCATCCAGCGCAACATGGACGCGACGAAACAGGCGTTCGGCATGACCAAGGTCCAGTACCAGGACTACAGCGGCAAGTCCGAGGCCACCGCCGCCGACGTCAAACAGGACACCGGCACGATGTCCAACATCCGGCTGCTCGACCCGAACATCCTGAGCGACACCTTCACCCAGCGCGTCGGCCGGGAGAACTTCTACGGCTTCCCGGCGAAGCTCGACATCGACCGGTACACCATCGGCGGCCGCACCCAGGACTACATCGTCGCGGCCAAGGAGATCAAGACCGAGGGCCTCACCGGCAACCAGACCACCTGGATCAACAAGCACCTCGTCTACACCCACGGCAACGGTTTCGTCGCCGCGCCCGCCAACACGATCGACCGCGCGGTGAAGGACGCCAACTCCGACGGCGGCTACCCGATCGCCACCACCAGCGACACCCAGAACCCGACCGGCGCCGGTTCCGCCGGGCCGAACTCGCCGGGTATCCGTGTCGACGAGCCCCGCATCTACTACGGCGAGCTCACCACCGACCCGTCGTACGCGATCGTCGGTGGACCGGCGGGCAAGGCGCCAGGCGAGTACGACACCGCCAACGACCGCAGCTATCTGTACAAGGGCAGTGGCGGCGTCCCCCTCGACAACTGGTTCAACCGGCTCGCCTTCGCGGCCGAATACGGCGAGCGGAACATCCTGTTCTCCGACGCCATCGGCGACGGCTCCAAGATCATGTACAACCGGGACCCGCGACAGCGGGTCAACAAGGTCGCGCCGTGGCTCACCCTCGACGGCGATCCGTATCCGGCGGTCGTGAACGGCAAGATCCAGTGGATCATCGACGGATACACCACCCTCAACAACTTCCCGTACTCCCAGCAGGTCCAGCTCGGCGCCGCGACCAACGACTCGCTCAACGGCACCACGCGCCAGGCGAACAGCTCGATCAACTACATCCGCAACTCGGTCAAGGCCACTGTGGACGCTTTCAACGGTACGGTGTCGCTGTACTCGCTCGATGACAACGAACCCGTGCTGAAGGCCTGGGAGAAGGTGTTCCCCGGGTTGGTCAAACCCAGCAAGGACATCTCCCCGGAACTGCGCTCGCACTTCCGGTACCCCGAAGACCTCTTCAAGGTGCAACGTGACCTGCTGACCAAGTACCACGTCGGCAGCCCGCAGGAGTTCTACGCCCAGCAGGCCTTCTGGAGCATCCCGCAGGACCCGACGCAGGAGGGCGGCGCGACACCCGGTGCGGCCGGGGCAGCCAACCAGCCCGGCTACTACGTGCTCGCCGACGCGCCGGGCGAGAACCAGACGACCTTCCAGCTCACGAGCCCGCTCACGGGTCTGCAACGAAACTACCTCTCGGCCTGGATGTCGGTGTCGTCCGACCCAGCCGACTACGGCACGATGAGAGTGCTCAAACTACCCACCGCCGCCAGCGGGGCCACCCAGGTCGACGGTCCCGTCCAAGTGCAGAACAGATTCCAGGGCGACCCCCGCGTCGCGCAGGACCGGTTCCTGTTCAACAACCCCAGCGTGACCCCGATCTTCGGCAACCTGATCACGCTGCCGGTCGGCAACGGGTTCCTGTACGTCGAACCGGTCTACATCAGACAGCGCAACCAGCTGTCCAACTATCCGCAGATGGCGCGCGTCCTCGTGGCGTACGGATCGAAGATCGGTTTCGCGGCCACCCTCAACGAGGCACTGGACCAGGTCTTCGGCCCCGGCGCGGGCTCGGTGGTCACCGCACCGCCCCAGGGCGGCCAGCCGACCACCAGCCCGACACCACCGACCAGCAGCACGCCCAGCCAGCCGCCACCCACCACCGGCGGCAGCAACCCGGCGCTCGACAAGGCCGTCGCCGACATCCAGGCGGCTCTTGGCAAGCTGAAGGCCGCGCAGCAGTCCGGCAACTTCACCGACCAGGGCGCCGCCCTGGCCGCGCTGGATGCCGCGGCCAAGGCCTACGAGGCGGCCAAGGGCGGCACACCCCCGTCGTCGCCTCCGCCCAGCAGCGGCGCGCCGCCCTCGGGAGGGTGACGTCGCTTACGTAATCGACACCTGCTTTGCGCCCGCCCGAAACCCGGGCGTAAGGTAGGTGTCACGACGCGGGGTGGAGCAGCTCGGTAGCTCGCTGGGCTCATAACCCAGAGGTCGCAGGTTCAAATCCTGTCCCCGCTACAGAGGTCGGAGGCCCGGGGGGGGGGGAAGGGGGAGGGC
>NZ_JBHYJW010000064.1:25130-55957 GCF_042741125.1 Amycolatopsis sp. NPDC058986
CCACTATTCCTACAACCTCACCCAACCCCTTTTTGTTCCTGGTGGGGTGGGGTGTTATTTTTTTAAATCCCACACCCCGCATCCCGGGGTGGGGGCCCCGGGTTGGGGTAACCCGCACCCCCGGGCCTCTTTCGCGTTTTCTTCGGGGGTCGAACCCCCGGGCCCCGCCAAGAGGGGCTCCGCCCCCTTGGATCCCCCGCCGCGGTGGTTACGTCTGGCGTGTTGGTTGCGTTGAGTGTGGTCGCGTTGAGCTTCGGGGCAGGGTGAGCGTGGGCGGCGGGTTGTCGTTGTGTGGTGCGGGTTGTGGTAGTTGGGGTGTTTTTGCGGGGTGGCGGCTGGTGGGTCGGCGAGCGATAGCAAAGGTCCCTTGCTCCTCGGGCGCGTGAGCAAAGGTCCCTTGATGCTGGTCGGCGATAGCGAAGGTCCCTTGATGGCGCGGGAGAGGGTGGGCGTGTCGCGAGATGGGGCTGCGGGGCGTGGGTTGCGGAGGGTGATGGCGGGAGCGGCCATCGGGGGAGGGAGTCTGCTGGGCGGGTGAGTTGTGGCAGGCCAGCGGGGGTGCAGGGCGCTAGGGAGGGGTGCCTGAAAACCGGTTGAGGGCGTCCGGTAGTCTTTCCTTACAACGACGCGGGGTGGAGCAGCTCGGTAGCTCGCTGGGCTCATAACCCAGAGGTCGCAGGTTCAAATCCTGTCCCCGCTACAGAGGAAGAGACCCGGCTTGCGGATTCCGCAAGCCGGGTCTTGTTTTTGTGGTGTTTCTGAGGTCTGGCAGCAGGGTTCTTGCGATACGCGTGAAGGCCGGTCCCTCCACTGGAGGTTGCCTTTGTGCGCTACCGGCGAAAAGCAGAAGCGAAAATAGGACAACGTTTCCAACCGGTGCCGTGAATGCTGTGCTGGATGGCCGAGAAGGTTGGGCTGGTTGGCGGGGTCGGTTGCGCAGCGTGGCCGGGTCCACTGTGGACTAGGGCCTGATTGGGCCGAACGAGCGGATCTCACTAGCCACAATGGACAGATGTGCTGACCACTGTGGACACAGCGGCCGAGAAGTGGGAACGTAGAGGACGTGTCCGAATTAAATGCAACCGCCGCCGCTCTGCTTGGTCTGCTCCACGACGGTCCCGCCACCGGCGGGCAGCTCGTCGCAGGGGCGGGTGAGCGCTTCGGCGCCTTCTTCAGTGTCACTCGCAGCCAGGTCTACCGCGAGCTCCCGGCGCTGTCCAAGGAAGGCCTCGTTCGGCTCGGCAAGCAGGGCCCGCGTTCCAGCCAGCAGTACGTCATCACCGCAGCCGGCAAGAAGGCCTTCAAGAACTGGCTGGCCTCCGAAGCCGGTCCCGACCACCTGCGCAGCCCGCTCATCCTGCGGCTCGTGCACGCCGGGTCGTTGACCGCGAAGCAGCGCGCCTCGCTCCTCGAGACCGCACGCTCCAGCTACGGCCAGCAGCTCGACGACGCGAAAGCCGCCACGAAGGCGGCCGACGGGCCCTACGAGAAGGCCGTCGGCGAGTTCGCTCAGGCGCAGGCCAAAGCCGCGCTGAAGCTGCTCGACGCCATCCCGTCCGCCTGATTCACCCCACCCACGGCCGGTTCCTCGCAACCGGTCGTGGGTTTTGCCGTAACCTTGGCAGGCGTGAGTGATGAGTTCGACGCGGCACTGAGGGACCTGACCGGCAAACTGGCGCAGATCGAGTCGGTGATGGACCTGGACGCGCTGCGCGCTCAGGTAGCGGATCTGGAACAGCAGGCCTCCAGCCCCAACCTCTGGGACGACCCCGAGGCAGCCCAGAAGGTCACCAGCCAGCTGTCCCACCGGCAGGCCGAGCTACGGCGTGTCTCCGAGCTGCGCCAGCGGCTCGACGATCTCGGCGTGCTCTACGAGCTGGCCGAGGCCGAGGGTGACTCCGGCAGCCAGAGCGAAGCCCAGGAGGAGCTCACCGAGCTCGGCAAGGACATCGACGCCCTCGAGGTCCGCACGCTGCTCTCCGGTGAGTACGACGCGCGCAACGCCGTCGTCACCATCCGCTCCGAGGCGGGTGGCGTCGACGCGGCCGACTGGGCCGAGATGCTGCTGCGCATGTACCTGCGCTGGGCCGAACGCCACGGGTATCCGACCGACGTCTACGACATCTCCTACGCCGAAGAGGCGGGCATCAAGTCGGCGACGTTCAAGGTGAGCGCGCCGTACGTGTACGGGACGTTGTCGGTCGAACAGGGCACGCACCGCCTGGTGCGCATCTCGCCTTTCGACAACCAGAGCCGGCGCCAGACCTCCTTCGCACACGTCGAGGTGCTCCCCGAGGTCGAAGAGGTCGACCACGTCGACATCCCGGAGAAGGACATCCGGGTCGACGTCTACCGTTCGTCAGGGCCTGGTGGACAGAGCGTGAACACGACCGACTCCGCGGTCCGGATCACGCACATCCCGACCGGCATCGTCGTCTCGTGTCAGAACGAGAAGTCGCAGCTGCAGAACAAGGCCGCGGCGATGAAGGTGCTCCAGGCGCGGCTGCTGCAGCGCAAGAAGGAGGAGGAGCGCGCCGAGCTGAACGCGCTCAAGGACGGCGGCTCCAGCTGGGGCAACCAGATGCGCTCCTACGTGCTGCACCCGTACCAGATGGTCAAGGATCTGCGCACCGAGTACGAGGTCGGTAACCCGTCGGCGGTGCTGGACGGCGAGATCGACAGCTTCCTCGAGGCGGGCATCCGCTGGCGCAAGCAGCAGACCACGGCCGCCTGACCGCCGGTTTTCCCGAAGAGGAGCAAGGGACCTTTGCTATCGCCCGGCGGTAGTAAAGGTCCCTTGCTCACCCCCGGGGCACGGGCAACCTCGGCTTAACGAACCCAATGGGTAGTATGCCGAATCGTGATCCGGCTCGAAGAGGTTTCCAAGGTCTACAAGACCTCGACCAGGCCTGCCCTGGAGCGGGTGTCGGTCGACATCGACAAGGGTGAGTTCGTCTTCCTGATCGGGCCCTCGGGCTCGGGGAAGTCGACGTTCCTCCGGCTCCTGCTGCGTGAAGAGGTGCCGTCCAAGGGCCGCGTGATGGTGTCGAACTTCGACGTCGCGAAGCTGGCTCGCCGCCGGGTCCCGCGCCTGCGGCAGACGATCGGCTGTGTGTTCCAGGACTTCCGCCTGCTCGCGAACAAGACCGTCGCGGAGAACGTCGCGTTCGCACTCGAGGTCATCGGCAAGCCGCGGCAGACGATCCGCAAGGTCGTGCCCGAGGTGCTGGAGCTGGTCGGCCTCGACGGCAAGGCCGATCGGCTGCCCAACGAGCTGTCCGGTGGTGAGCAGCAGCGCGTGGCGATCGCGCGCGCGTTCGTGAACCGGCCGCTGGTGCTGCTGGCCGACGAGCCCACCGGGAACCTGGACCCGGACACCAGCCAGGACATCATGTTGCTGCTGGAGCGGATCAACCGCACCGGCACCACCGTGCTCATGGCCACCCACGATCATTCCATCGTGGACTCCATGCGCCGCCGGGTCGTCGAGCTGCAACTCGGCCGGGTGATCCGCGACGATGCCCGAGGGGTCTACGGCATCGGTCGCTGACCTCGTTCACCCGCCCAGCTCCGTCAACCCCCGAACCACAAGGGATATCCACCTGCGATGCGCGCCAGTTTCGTCTTCAGCGAGGTACTCACCGGCCTGCGCCGGAACGTCACGATGACCATCGCGATGATCCTCACCACCGCCGTTTCCCTCGCCATGCTCGGCGGTGGTCTGCTCGCCGTGCGGACGCTCGACAAGATGAAGGCCAACTTCATGGCCGACGTCGAGGTTTCCGTCTACCTCACCGATGACATCAGTGCCAACGACAAGAACTGCGCGCAGCAGCTGTGCCAGTCGTTGCGGCAGAAGCTGCAGAGCAGCGCGGGCGTCGAGTCCGTGGTGTTCGAGAACCGCGACCAGGCCTTCGACCGGTTCAAGAAGATCTTCGAGAGCCAGCCGGAACTCGTGGCGTTGACCGGCCCCGAGTCGCTGCCCGCGTCGCTGCACGTGAAGCTGAAGGACCCGGATCGCAGCGAAGTGATCGTCAAGGAGTACACCGGGCAGCCCGGCGTGCGGAAGGTCGACGACCAGAAGAAGTTCCTCGACCGGGTCTTCAACGCCTTCAACGGGGCGCGCAACCTCGCCTTCCTCGCCGCGCTGATCATGGCCATCGCTGCGCTGTTGCTGATCGCCAACACCATCCAGGTGTCCGCGTTCACCCGGCGCACCGAGGTCGGCATCATGCGGCTCGTCGGCGCGACGCGCTGGTACACGCAGCTACCGTTCCTGTTGGAGGCGGTGGTCGCCGGCGTGGTCGGTGCGGTGCTCGGCGTCATCTTCCTGGTGGCGGTGAAGGCAACGTTCCTCGATTCGGTCTTCACCGGCGAAGTCCTCCCGAAGATCACGATGCTCGAGGTGCTGTTCCCCGTCGCGCCGATCCTGCTTGCCGTGTCCGTGGTCATTTCCGCGATCACCGGGTACGTCACGCTGCGGCTGTACGTCCGTCACTAGCGGCGATAACCACCTGCTCCAGCCGGGAGAATCACGTAGAGTCGCCTTATGCCCAAGGAACGTGGCCACAAAGTAATCGTGTCGAACCGCAAGGCTCGCCACGATTACTCCATCCTGGACACCTACGAGTGCGGCCTGGTGCTCCAGGGCACCGAGGTGAAGAGCCTGCGCGCGGGCAAGGCGTCGCTCGCGGACGCCTTCGCCACCGTCGACGACGGCGAGGTGTGGCTGCGCAACGTGCACATCCCCGAGTACACGCAGGGCACGTGGACCAACCACATGCCGCGGCGGACCCGGAAACTGCTGTTGCACCGCAGGGAGATCGAGCGGCTCATCGGCAAGACCAAGGAGAGCGGTCTCTCGCTGGTGCCGTTGTCGATGTACTTCAAGGACGGCAAGGTCAAGGTCGAGATCGCGCTCGCCAAGGGTAAGAAGGCCTACGACAAACGGCAGACACTGGCGAAACGCGACGCGCAGCGCGACATCAGCCGCGCCATGGGCAGGGCGCTCAAGGGCAGGTTCACCGAGTGAGCGCCGGTCCGGCGTCCGACGCCGACGTCGCACGCTGGACGGCGTCCCTCGGGCTCGACGGGCTCGTCGACCTGCACGTCCATTTCCTGCCGAAGCCGGTGATGGACAAGGTCTGGGCCTATTTCGACCGGGCCGAGGCGCATTACGGCATGCCGTGGCCGGTGCACTACCGGACCACGGAGGACGAGCGGATCGACACTCTGCGCGCGTTCGATGTCCGCCGGTTCGCACCACTGGTCTATCCGCACAAGCCCGGGATGGCGCAATGGTTGACGTCCTGGGCGCTGGAGTTCGCCGAACGGGTGCCGGAGGCGGTGCCCACGGGCACGTTCTATCCCGAACCCGCTGCGGAGTCCTCAGTGGACGAAGCGCTGCGTGCGGGAGCCCGGTGTTTCAAGGCACATGTCCAGGTCGGTGCCTACGACCCGCGTGACGAACTGCTCGACGCGGTATGGGGATCGCTCGCCGACGCGGGTGTTCCCGTGGTCGTCCACTGTGGACACGGCCCGTTGCGGGGCGACTTCACCGGGTTGCGGATCTTCGGTGAGGTCCTGGCCCGGCATCCGAAGCTGACCGCGGTGCTCGCGCACGCGGGCTCCCCGGAGTACTCGACCGCGCTCGATCTCCTGGCGAAGTACCCGCGGGTGTACCTGGACACCACGATGGTGGGAGTCCCGTTCAGCGAGCGCGGCGCCCCGCTGCCCCCGGACTGGACGGCGCGGCTGGCCGCCTTCGCCGACCGCATCGTGCTCGGCACGGACTTCCCGAACATCCCGTACTCCTACGCCACACAGCTGCAGGCGATCGCCGGCTGGGCAGCCGACGATCGCCTGGGAGAACCGTTCCTGCGGGCGGTACTGCACGACACGCCCGCACGCCTGCTCAGCGTTTGATCGCCGCGCCCTGCGCGTTCCTGGTGAGCGCGGTGGCCTTGCCCAGGAACTGGGTGCCCAGCCGCGTCACCGGGATGTGCTTGCCCGCCAGCAGGAATCCCACGGCCGCCAGCGCCACCCACGGCACCGGACCGTGCGCGATCCCGTCGCTCAGCGGTGCGAAGCCGTGCGCTGCCAGGCCGAGCAGGCCGCCGGAGACGAGCAGCCCGGCCACGATCAGCTGGGGCAGGCGGGCGGTGCTGACCGTGCGGTCGCGGATCGACTCGAACTGGCCGAACGCCCGCAGCAGCAGGCCGAGCACGGCGGCGCAGCCCGCGACCCACACCGGGGTGATCGCCAGCCACTCGATCGAGCCGGGCGTGGGCGTCGAGTAGCCGAGGGCGTAGACCGTGATGCCGGAGACGACGATCAGTGCCGGCATGTGCCACAGGTACACACTCATGAACCGCGGGCCGATCCAGCCCAGCGCGGCGGCAGGGGCCGGGCGTGCGGCGAAGCGCGTCAACTGTGACTTGAACGCGAGCAGCAGGCCGATCTGGCCGATCGCGAGGAACGCCAGCAGGACGGTCGGCGGGCTCATGTTCGACACCGGTGCGCCCGGCATGCCGATCATGCTGGCGGGGTAGGGGCCGAAGGCGACCATGAGCGCGGTGATCCCGAAACCGGCGGCGGACAGTGCAAGCGCGCCGCGCCTGCCGAGTGACCCGAGCCTGCCGTCGACGTAGTGGAAACCGAGCTGGTGCACGGCGACCCAGATGAACACGGCGTTGGCGTAGCCGATCAGGCCGAGGTCGTTGAAGCGCGCGATGTCGACGAGCACGCCGGCGGCGACCATCACCAGCGGGACGCGCAGGCCCCAGCGGCGATGCGCGGCGACCATGAGCGGAGTGAGCAGGACGATCAGGACGTAGACCGCGAGGAACCACAGGAGCTGCGCCGCGATCGCACTGGCGATCTGCAATGGTTGATCCGGGACGCCGAGACCGCGCAGGACGTCGGGCACCACCAGCCACACCGCCAGCAGCGGCAGAACCGGCAGCATGAGCCGCCGGACCCGCGCGGCGAGCCAGGAGCGCGGGGATTCCGCGCGGCTCAGCGAGATCAGGTTCGCGGCACCGCCCGCGAAAAAGACCAGAGGCATCACTTGCGACAGCCAGGTCAGGGCCCACCAGCCGGGCGTGGCCAGTGCGTTGCCGGTCTCGAGACGCCCATTCGAGTAGGACAGCACGGGCATGATCCAGTGCTGGGCGACGACGGCGAGGATCGCTCCCGCCCGGATCACGTCCAGGAAGATGTCGCGGCTCCCGCGCGCGGACCGCGGGGTGACCTGCTGGCTTGTCTGCATGCGTCCAGCTTGGTCGCCCTGACCTGGGAAAACAGCGGTGCTGACTGCCGTATCCGCCCGGGGGTTTCTGCCCGTCCGGAGGTGGGGTTCTCCCTACCTCTTCGCGGAGATCAGGATTCGCGGATGCTGTCGGGCTCGGACCGGGACTCGGCCGACACGCGGTACTCCCAGCCCTCTTCGGTGAGACCCAGCTCGTAGAGCGTCTCGATCTTGGGGCCGCCGTGGAGATGGATGTGCCGGACGACGGTGCCCGGTACCAGTTCGTCGTCGCCGAGTTCGTGGACGCGGCCGTCCAGCGGTCCGCCGAAGAAGCGGACGCTCTGGGTGGGGCGGCCTGTCATCGCGACTCCTCACTCGGCCGGGCGACGTCTCGCCCATGGTAAGTGAGCGGAACCGCGGGTTCTGCCGTCGGAACGGGTGACCGCTCGATCCAGCCTACCGGGAGAGGAGGAGCGGGGGACCTTTGCTCACGCTGGTTATTTCGGCTAAGCAACGATAGTAAAGGTCCCTTGCTTCCGCCAGGCGATAGCAAAGCTCCCTTGCTCCTCTCCGGCGATAGCAAAGGTCCCTTGCTCCCTCGGGGATCAGCGGCCCAGGTAGGTGAGCACCGCGCGGACCCGGCGATGTTCCTCCGCGCTGGCTTCCAGGCCGAGCTTCGAGAAGATGTTGCCGATGTGCTTCTCGACGGCGCCGTGGGAGACGACCAGCGAGTTCGCGATCGCGGTGTTCGAGAGCCCCTGTGCCATCAGGCCCAGCACCTCCGACTCGCGCGCGGTCAGCGCGTCGAGCGGGTTCTTGCGGCCGCGGGCCATCAGCTGCGCGATGACGTCGGGGTCGATCGCGGTGCCGCCACCGGCGACGCGGCGGACCGCGTCCAAGAACTCGGCGACGTCCGCGACGCGCTCTTTCAGCAGATAGCCGACACCGCCGGCGCCGCCGGAGAGCAATTCGACCGCATAGCTTTCCTCGACGTACTGCGAAAGCACCAGCACAGGCAAGCCGGGGAGGGCACTGCGCGCGGCCAATGCGGCACGCAAGCCCTCGTCGGTGAAGGTCGGCGGCATCCGGACGTCCACGATCGCCAGATCGGGCCGGTGTTCGGTGACGGCGCCGAGCAGGTCGTCGCCGTTGTCGACCGCGGCGACCGTTTCGATCCCCTCGTCGGCGAGCAGGCGCGTCACCCCCGCCCGCAGCAGCACGGCGTCCTCGGCGATCACTACCCGCATGGGGCCCCCAGATTCGTGAGTGAACTGCGACCCCGCTATTCACTCACGAATCGGTTACCACTCACACGGCAGGTCCGCCCGGATGACCGTCGGGCCACCCTCCGGGCTCACCACTGTGATGACGCCGTCGATCGTGGCGGCCCGGTCGGCCAGCCCGGCGAGCCCGCCACCCGGCCGCATTTCGGCGCCGCCGTGGCCGTTGTCGGTGATTTCCACGATGACGTGGGTGTCCGATCGCCACACCTTCACTGCCGCCTCGGACGCGCCTGAGTGCTTCGCGATGTTCGTCAGCGTCTCGCCGACGATGAAGTACGCGGTCGTTTCCACAGCCGCCGGTGGCCGCGGCTCGACGTCGACCTTGACGTCCACCGGGATCGGTGACTTCGCCGCCTGTGCGGACAGCGCCGCGTCCAGGCCGCGGTCCCCGAGCACCGCCGGATAGATGCCGCGAGCCAGGTCACGTAGCTCCGACACCGCGAGTTTCGCGTCCGAATGCGCCTCGTCGATCAGTTCGCGTACCGCGGCCGGGTCGTTCTCGAACTTCGACTTCGCCCGTCCGAGGCTCATCGCCACGGCGACGAGCCGCTGCTGCGCGCCGTCGTGCAGGTCGCGTTCGATCCGACGGCGTTCGGCCTCGGCCGCGTCCACGCCTCGGGCCCGCGACGCCTGAAGGCGCTGCGCGCGCTGCTCCAGCCGCTTCGTCCGGTTCGGCCCGAGCAGGGCGAGCGCCACGTTCCCGTGCAGCCAGCCGACCCATGGGAGCACCCAGATCGCCATCGGCAGCAACACGATCGACGCGATCGCGAGTGGGAACTCCGCACACGCGAGCGGGAACGCCGCGATCAGATAGGCCAGATCGCGCCAGGTCGTCGCGTCGGTCAGCCGCACCAGCCAGCTCCGCACGAATGGCAGGCCCTCGGTCGACAGCCGTTCGACCGGGGGCAGTGGCACCCGCAGCATCTTGTGCGCCCAGCGTCGCTCGACGTCTCCGGACCAGCGGACGAAACTCGTCGTGGCCAGCAGGATCGGGAACCCGATCCAGACCACCACGGTGCTGATACCCACCGCGAACCCCACGACGGCGAGCACGAACTGGATCAGCCGCAGGGGAAAGCTCGCGATCATGTAGAGGATCGCGCGGACCGAGCCCGGCCGCGGGACCTCCACCGGTACCTGTTCCTCGGTCGTCATCCCGCCACCGTGTTCATCTCTTCGACCTCGTTCCACGCCTTCTCCATCCGGTGCCGCTGTGCCATCGTCGGCCCGAGCAGCGCCGTCGCGAACTTCGCGTGCAGCCCGCCCAGCGCCTTGGTCAACGCCACCGACAACGCGACGAACAGGACCCCCAGCGCCGCCCACGGCAGCGCGGCCACGGTCGAGTCGACCGTGATCCACCGCAGATCGTAGGACGGGAAGAAGTACGCGCCGTCGGGCAGGAACCGGTAGAAGATCGGCAGCGCGACCAGCCCCAGGCTCGTCGCCCAGAACACCGTCACCAGGACGAACTCGAACAGGCCCAGCGGGAACAGCAGGAAGAGGTAGGCCAGGTCCCGCCACGTCGACGGATCCTTGAGCCGCGCCTTCCACCGCGCCGACTGCGAGCCGGCCGGAAGCGGCAGATACGGCAGGTCGATGTAGGTGTCCAGCAGGGCGTACACCCGTGCGCGCTCCATGCGCGCCGCACCTCGCGCCGACAACACCACCAATGCCAGGATCGGCACGCCGACCCACACCACAGCTGTGCTGAGCCCTGCCGGGACCAGCCCGACCAACAGGGCGAACGCAACGGCTCCGAGCGGCAGGCTCAACAGCAGGAACGCCAGCGAACCGCCGAGCGCCGGGGCGTGGCGGCCGGCCTCGCCGGTAGCCGATGCGGTGACCATGGTGACTCCTCTCCTGGACGAGAACCCCAGCATCCCGTCCCCGCGCCCACCGCGACATGGTGTGAGCGGGCATCTCCCAGGTAGGGCCAACCCCACCACCCGCCGGAAACAAACCGCTAGTCAGACGCGTTATGCTGTACAGGTTATGTCCCACACCAAGGGGGTGAACGGTTTCGACTCTGGACGTCGAGTCAGGAGAAGCGTGCCGGTGCAGGCGAGAGACCACCGTAAGCGTCATCGCAAACCAATAAGCGCCAAGGCCAATAGCCAGCGCGACTACGCCCTCGCCGCCTGAGCGAGCGCGTAGTCTGTCGGACCGGGTTTTCCTCCGCCCCGGTTTCCGGCATCAGCTAGGAGGATTACCGTCAGTCCCGGCCACGGGGCCTGATCGGGAAATCAACAGTGGCTGGGCCCGTCACTTCGGCTTGTTCACGTGACCGGAGGGGCCAAGTAGAGACACAGTGGACTGCGCACGGAGAAGCCCTGAGGAGGCGCTAGAGGACCCGGGTTCAATTCCCGGCACCTCCACAAGTCTGGGGGCGAGTGCTCGCGGAGAGCGCTCGCCCCCTTCCTTGTGTCGGGTGTTTTGTGGGGGCCCAGCCCCCACACCCCGGCCGGGGGCACGCCCCCGGACCCCCATCCGGTGTGGTTGCGTCAGGTGGTTCGTGCCGGTTGGTGGCCATCCGGCAGTCCCCTTCGTGGGCGGTTGGGGCGTGTTTTTGCTGGTCGCGGGGCAAGTGTTAGCAAAGGTCCCTTGCTCCTCTTTGGGGGCGTCAGCCGAGGTCGGTTACGTGGACTACTTTGTTCCGGCCGGTGGACTTGGCGTGGTAGAGGGCGTTGTCGGCCGAGTCGAGCAGAAGCGGCAGAGTCGTCCCGGAGCGCGGGTAGGACGCGCTCCCGATGGACGCGGACAAGCCCGAAACCGTCGCGTGCTCGGTGGGGACCGAAAGCCGGCTGATGGCCTGGCGGATCCGCTCGGCCACCGGTGCGATGTCCGGCTCCGCGACGTCGGGCAGCAGCACCACGAACTCCTCACCGCCGAACCGGCCGACGGCGTCGTCGCGATCACGGACCGCAGTGGTGATGGCGCCCGCGACGGCCTTCAACACAGCGTCGCCCGCGAGGTGGCCGTAGGTGTCGTTCACCCGCTTGAAGTGATCGAGGTCGATCATGAGCAGCCCGAACCTCCTGCGCCGCTGCGCCGCCGTCGCCAGAGCGCGTTCGGCTAGGACACGCCAGCCCGAGATGTTGAGCAAACCGGTCTTCTCGTCACGGTTGGCGGCGGCTTCGAGCTGCTTGACCAGCACTGTGCGCTGCAGGATCAGCAACGGTGGCAGTACCAGCACGACCAGCCACGGCATCGTCGCCAGGGTGAGTGCGTTGAGCGCGCCGAGGCAGAGCGTCGCCAGTTCGAGCCGGTTGTCGCCCCAGGTCCCGAACAGCTCCTGGGCTGTTCGGCCCACGACGTTCTGGGCAGGCAGCACGAGTAGAGCGTTGACCACGAAATAGGCGACGCCGGTCGCGGCGACGACGAGCGCGCCGGTCCACCCGCGGCTCACCGCGGCGGCCATCCCGCCGACATCGCACAGGGCGAGGACGCCGTGGGCGGCGAAACCGGAAAGGGCGATGATGGTGGCGTTGCTGGCCGACCGGAACGGCGCGGCCTGGCGCAGGCGGTTCCAGCTGCGAGTCGAGAGATGCAGGTACAAGCCGCCCGTGAGCAGCGCCGTCAGCGCCGGCGGCAGCAAGAGCACACCGGCGAAAACCCATACCGACGACATGCTGATGTAGGGCGGGCCGGTAAGCCGCCGGTAGTCGCGCTCGATCTGGCGGCCGAATTCGCTCTGCACGACTCCGGCCGCGAGAAGGACACAGAAGGTCAGTACCGCGTTTCCGTCGGGCCGTGTCCGGATCAGGAGAACGACCGTGGCTGCCGCCGTGGCAGCTTCGGTGAACAGACAGAACACGATGACATGTGGCCGCTGCGACCAGAGACGCCATCGGGCCAACCAGAGGAGTGGGCTACGGGTGTACCGGCTCGGCTCCGCGGCCATGCGCATCACACGGGCCCACGCCTGACGGCTATTGCCGGGATGGTTCCGGCGGGTCTTCGTGACCACCACCGTGGCGAAACGAAACCGGGTGCACGAACTTCACGGCATTCCATGGCGCAGATGCCTCCCCCTCGCGCGGAAACCGCGCGTCCCCATGAGCGGCCTTCTCCCCGTGCCCACTCGTCGTCCACGGTAGTGACCGACAGCTACGGAATCGAGTCGTTCGGCGGCAGTTGGCCCGATCGCACCAACTGCGTGTTCAGCCCGTGGGCCGGGAGCGAAGCGAGGGACCTTTGCTCACGCTCGTTACTTCGGCTAAACAACGTGAGCAAAGGTCCCTCGCTCAACCCGGCACGCCGCCGATCCGGGTGGTGAGCTCGGCAGCAGTGGCGGCGACCTCCGCCGCGAGGTCCGGCCAGGTCTGGCCGCAGACCTCGGGTTCGTCCGGGCAGAGGTGGCGCAGCGTGACGCTGATGGCCGCCATCGGGCGGGCGCCGTGGTCGAAGACCGGGCACGCGACCGACGCGAATCCGGCGGTGACGTGACCGTCTTCGACCGACCAGCCGAGCCGCCGTTCCTCGGTCAGGGTCCGGCGCAGGTCGGCCAGCGTGCGGGGACCCCGGTCGGTGCGCAGGACGAACGACGAGGTGGCCGGGAACAGGGCGCGCACATGCGCGGCGGGCAGATGCCGCAGGATCGCGCGGCCGGACGCGGTGAGCTGCGCGGGCAGCCGCACGCCGACGTCGGTCACCAGCGTTTCCGGGCGGGTGGGACGTTCCTTGATCAGGTACAGCGATTCGCTGCCGTGCAGGACGCCCAGGTGCGCGGTGTGCCCGACCCGGTCGACGAGTTTCCGCAGCAACGGGCCCGCGAGCCGTTCCAGCGGATCGTGCCGCAGGTAGGCCGAGCCCAGTTCGAAGGACGCGATCCCGAGCCCGTACCGGCGCTCGCTGGGCAGATGCGCGACGAAACCGGCGGCTTCGAGCTCGTTCAGCAGGTGATAGGTCGTGGACCGGGGGAGGCCGAGCTCCCGGGCGATGGCGGCGGCCGTCACCGGGCCCGCGCGCCCCGCGAGCAGGCGCAGCACGGCCAGCCCACGTCGCAGCGCCGGGACCTCGCTGCTTTCACCCATCGGCCACCTCCTCCGCGTCGGGATGAAGCAAGGGACCTTTGCTCACGCTTGTTTAGCCGAAGCAAACGATCGATAGCAAAGGTCCCTTGCTCCTCCGGGGAGCCTAACGGGACGCGTCTGGGATTCCAGACACAACCACTCTCCGGGGCATCCCACCAGGCGTCACGACGTTGTCCAATGAGCCCATGCCCGACTCCGTAACCTCGCCGCGCCCGGGTGACGCTCGTGTCGTCCTGGGCGCGGAGCCGCTGACCGCCGAACAGGTCGTCGACGTCGTCCGCGGGCGTACGCCCGTCGCGTTGAGTGACGCGGCCGAGAAGAACCTCGCCGCCACTCGCCAGCACATCGAGAATCTCGCCCACGCCGCGACGCCGACGTACGGCGTCTCGACCGGCTTCGGCGCGCTCGCCACCCGGCACATCCCGCTCGAGAGCCGGACGGCGCTCCAGCGGTCGCTGATCCGCTCGCACGCCGCCGGGGCGGGCCCGGCGGTCGAGGCCGAGGTCGTTCGCGCGCTGATGTTGCTGCGTCTGCGGACGCTCGCCAGCGGGTACACCGGCGTCCGCCCGGTCACCGCGCAAACGCTTGCGGCCATGCTCAACGCGGACATCACCCCGATCGTCCACGAGTACGGCTCGCTCGGCTGCTCTGGTGACCTCGCTCCGCTCGCCGCCATCGCGCTCGCGCTGATGGGAGAGGGCGAAGTCAGCCACGACGGCGAGATCAAGCCTGCCGCAGAGGCGCTCAAGAGCGCGGGTATCGAGCCGATCGTCCTCGCCGAGAAGGAAGGCCTCGCGCTCACCAACGGGACCGACGGCATGCTCGGCATGCTCCTGCTCGCCGCCGCGGACCTTCGCAAGCTCTTCGACGTCGCGGACATCACCGCGGCAATGAGCGTCGAGGCGCTGCTCGGCACGGACCGCGTTTTCGCCGCTGACCTCCAGGCGCTGCGGCCGCACCCCGGCCAGGCCACCAGCGCCGCCCGGATGTTCAAGGCCCTTCAGGGCTCGAAGATCGTCGAGAGTCACCGGGGCCCGGACTGCAACCGCGTCCAGGACGCCTATTCGCTGCGCTGCGCGCCGCAGGTGCACGGCGGCGCCCGCGACAGCCTGACTCACGCGGAGCTCGTCGCCGACCGCGAACTCCGGTCCGCTGTGGACAATCCCGTCGTACTGGCCGACGGCCGCGTCGAGTCCAACGGCAACTTCCACGGCGCGCCCGTCGCGTATGTGCTCGACTTCCTCGCCATCCCGCTCGCCGACGTCGCCAGCATCGCCGAGCGCCGCACGGACCGGATGCTCGACAAGGCCCGTTCGCACGGCCTGCCGCCGTTCCTCGCGCACGACCCCGGTGTCGACTCCGGGCACATGATCGCCCAGTACACCCAGGCCGCGGTGGTCAGCGAACTCAAACGGCTCGCCGTGCCCGCCTCGGTCGACTCGATCCCGAGCAGCGCCATGCAGGAGGACCACGTCTCCATGGGCTGGTCGGCCGCGCGCAAGCTGCGCAAGGCCGTCGACGGGCTCACCACCGTCCTCGCGATCGAACTGCTCACCGCCGCCCGCGCGCTCGACATGCGCGCCCCCCTCGAACCGTCGCCGGTCACCGGCCGTGTCCGGGAGCTGGTGCGCACCCGCGTCGAGGGGCCGGGGCCCGACCGGCATCTGGCGCCGGAAATCGCCGCTGTCGAAGAACTCGTCGCGTCGGGCGCAGTGCTCGCCGCGGCCAGGCTGGAGGTCTGACATGTCCCGCACGATCCGCGCCGCACGTGGCACCCAGCGCACAGCCAAGAGCTGGCAGACCGAGGCCGCGCTGCGCATGTTCCACAACAACCTCGACCCCGACGTCGCCGAGCGCCCCGAGGACCTCGTCGTCTACGGCGGCACCGGCAAGGCCGCCCGCAACTGGGCGAGCTTCGACGCCATCACCCGCGAACTGACCACTTTGGACAATGACGAGACACTGCTCGTCCAGTCCGGCAAGCCGGTCGGCGTGTTCCGCACGCACGAATGGGCGCCGCGGGTGCTCATCGCGAACTCGAACCTGGTCGGCGACTGGGCGACCTGGCCCGAATTCCGGCGCCTGGAACAGCAGGGCCTGACGATGTACGGGCAGATGACCGCCGGGTCCTGGATCTACATCGGCACGCAGGGAATCCTGCAGGGCACCTACGAAACCTTCGCCGCGGTCGCGAAGAAGAAGTTCGGCGGCAGCCTCAAGGGCACGCTCACCGTCACCGCCGGGCTCGGCGGCATGGGCGGCGCGCAGCCCCTCGCGGTCACGATGAACGACGGCGTCGCGCTCGTCATCGAATGCGATCCGCAGCGCGCGCACCGCCGCGTCGAAACGCGCTACCTGGACGAGGTCGCCGACGATCTCGACGACGCCATCGCCCGCGTCACTACCGCGAAGAAGGAGAGGCGCGCGCTGTCCGTCGGCGTTGTCGGCAACGCCGCCGAGGTACTGCCGGAGTT
Source organism: Amycolatopsis sp. NPDC058986 (assembly GCF_042741125.1). Classification (NCBI taxonomy): domain Bacteria; kingdom Bacillati; phylum Actinomycetota; class Actinomycetes; order Pseudonocardiales; family Pseudonocardiaceae; genus Amycolatopsis; species Amycolatopsis sp. NPDC058986. The sequence continues at coordinate 41,170 of NZ_JBHYJW010000064.1, forward strand.
GCTCCGACGCGGTGTAGAGGTCGACATCGTCACCGACCAGACCTCGGCCCACGACCCGCTTTCCTATCTGCCCAAGGGAATCTCGGTCGACGACTGGCACGACTACGCGGCGAAGAAGCCCGACGAGTTCACCGACCGCTCCCGCGAGTCGATGGCCGATCACGTCGACGCGATGCTCGGCTTCCTCGACCGTGGTGCCGAGGTGTTCGACTACGGCAACTCCCTGCGTGGCGAGGCGAAACTCGGTGGCTGCGAGCGCGCCTTCGACTTCCCCGGGTTCGTCCCGGCCTACATCCGGCCATTGTTCTGCGAGGGCAACGGGCCGTTCCGCTGGGCCGCGCTCTCGGGCGACCCGGAGGACATCGCCGCGACCGACCGCGCGATGCTGGAACTGTTCCCGGAGAACGAATCCCTCGCGCGCTGGATCAACATGGCGGGCGAACGCGTTGCCTTCCAAGGACTTCCGGCGCGGATCTGCTGGCTCGGCTACGGCGAGCGGCATCTGGCTGGCCTGCGGTTCAACGAGATGGTCGCCAGCGGTGAGCTGAAGGCGCCGGTCGTCATCGGGCGTGACCACCTCGATTCCGGCAGCGTCGCCTCGCCGTACCGCGAGACCGAGGGCATGGCCGACGGTTCCGACGCGATCGCCGACTGGCCGCTGCTGAACGCGCTGGTCAACACCGCGTCCGGGGCGAGCTGGGTGTCGCTGCACCACGGCGGCGGAGTCGGCATGGGCCGGTCCATCCACGCCGGGCAGGTCACGGTCGCCGATGGCACACTGCTGGCGGCGCAGAAACTGGAGCGGGTGCTCACGAACGACCCCGGGATGGGCGTCATCCGGCACGTCGACGCCGGGTACGAGCGGGCGTCCGACGTCGCGGACGAGCGGGGCGTCCGAGTGCCCATGAAGGAGAGCTGATGACGGCGAGCGGGCTGCTCGGCGAGATCGCGGACGTAGGCACCGACGGCAAACGCGGCGGCTACTCGCGGCACGTCTTCGACGCCGCCGAACGCGAACTGCGGACGTGGTTCGTGGAACGCGCGCAGCGAATCGGCCTCGACATCGAGACCGACCGCAACGGCAACATCTGGGCCTGGTGGGGAACGCCCGGCCCGGACGCCGTCGTGACCGGGAGCCATCTGGACTCGGTTCCCGGCGGCGGCGCGTTCGACGGCCCGCTCGGGGTCGCCAGTGCGCTGACCGCCGTGGAACTCCTGCAGGACAAGGGATTCCGCCCGGCCAAGCCGTTCGCGATCGTGGTTTTCGCCGAGGAGGAGGGTGGCCGGTTCGGCGTGCCGTGCCTCGGCTCCCGGCTCATGACGGGCACCATCGATGTCGACAAGGCCCGTGCGCTGCGCGACCCGGGCGGCGTCACTTTCGCCGAGGCGGCCGCGAAGGCCGGGCTCGACCCGGAGCGAATCGGGCCGGACAAGGAGTCGCTCGGGCGCATCGGCCGGTTCGTCGAACTGCACGTCGAGCAGGGGCGCGGCCTGATCGACCTCGGCTCGCCGGTCGCGGTCGGCAGCACCGTGATCGCGCACGGGCGCTGGCGATTCTCCTTCTCCGGTCAGGGAAACCACGCCGGGGCGACGCTGATCACCGACCGGCGCGATCCGATGATCCCGGCCGCGGAGACGGTCGTCGCCGCGCGACGGCTCGCCAAGGCGCTCGACGACGCGCGTGCCACCGTGGGCAGGCTCGTACCGACGCCGGGTGGCACCAACGTCATCGCGTCCACTGTGGACATCTGGCTGGACGCACGGGTTCCCGGTGACACGAGGACGATCAAGCTGGTCGACGAACTGGCCGAGGCGGCACAAGCGGCAGCCGAGAGCGAGGGCTGCCGGGTCGAGATCACCCTGGAGTCCTATTCGGACGATGTCGCGTTCGACCAGGCGCTGCGGCGGGATCTCGGGACGTGGCTGGGCAATCCGCCCGAACTGCCGACGGGCGCCGGGCACGACGCCGCGATCCTGGCCGGATTCGTCCCGTCCGGCATGCTTTACGTCCGGAATCCGACGGGGATCAGCCATTCACCGGAGGAATTCGCCGAGGCCGGCGACGTCGAGCAGGGGGCTCGCGCGCTCGCCGAGGTTCTGGAGAAAATGTCGGCATGACGACGTACTGGTGTGAGCGGGCCTGGCTGCCGGACGGCCTCGCCGACGCGGTCCGGATCGAGGTCGCCGACGGCCGGATCGCCCAGGTGACTCCGGACGCGCCCCGTGCCGGGACGGTGCTGGCGGGACTGACCGTGCCGGGGTTCGCCAACGGGCATTCGCACGCGTTCCACCGCGCGCTGCGCGGGCGGACCCACCACGAGCGCGGCACGTTCTGGACCTGGCGTGACCGGATGTACGCGCTGGCCTCCCGTCTCGACCCCGACACGTACTACCGGCTCGCGCGCGGGGTGTACGCGGAAATGGTGCTCGCCGGGTACACCAGCGTCGGTGAGTTCCACTACCTGCACCACGCGCCCGGCGGAAAGCCTTACGCAGAGCCGAACGCGATGGGTGACGCGCTGCGCCGCGCCGCGGCGGACGCCGGGATCCGGCTGACCCTGCTCGACACGTGCTATCTGGCGGGCGGCATCGGCGTCGAGCCGGACGAGGTGCAGCAACGGTTTTCCGACCGTTCCGCGGAGAACTGGGCGCGGCGGGTCGCCGGGCTGGCCGAGGACGAGCTGTTCCGGGTCGGCGGCGCCATCCACTCGGTGCGCGCCGTCCCGGCCGGCCAGCTGTCCGATGTGGACAAGGGGACGCCGTCGGATCGGCCGCTGCATATCCACCTTTCCGAGCAGCGGGCGGAAAACGAGCAGTGCCTGGCGGCGTATGGCCGGACACCGACGACGATCCTGTACGACCACGGCGTGCTCGGCGAGCGGTTGACCGCCGTGCACGCCACGCACCTGACGCAGCTCGACATCGAACGTCTCGGCGCGGCACGCGGCCGGGCGTGCTTCTGCCCGACCACCGAACGCGATCTCGGCGACGGCATCGGCCCTGCCCGCGCGCTGCTCGACGCCGGGGTGCGGCTGTGCGTGGGCAGTGACAGCAACGCCGTCGTCGACGCCTTCGAGGAGACCAGGGCGCTGGAGCTGAACGAACGCTTGGCCAGCGAGGAACGCGGCCGGTTCTCGGCTGACGAACTGCTGGCCGCCGCGACGGACCACGGCGCCGTCGGCTGGCCGGAGGCCGGGACGCTGACGACGGGATCGGCCGCCGACTTCGTCACGATCGGCCTCGATTCGGTGCGAACGGCCGGGATCGAACCCTCGGGCGCGGTCTTCGCGGCGTCCGGCGCCGACGTGCGGCACGTCGTGGTCGCGGGCCGTGAGCTCGTCCGCGACGGCGAACACCAGCTCATCGAACGTCCGGAAACCGTACTGGCCAAGGAGATCGAGGCACTGTGGCAGTTCTGATCACCGGCATCGGCGAACTCACCACGAACGATCCGGAACTGGGCAAACTGCACGACGCGGCTTTGGTGCTCGACGGCGGCGAGGTCGTCTGGGCGGGCCCCGCGGCGGACGCGTCCGACGCCGATGAGCGCGTCGACGTCGAAGGCCGCGCGGTGCTGCCGGGGTGGGTGGACAGCCACACGCACCTCGTCTTCGCTGGGGACCGGACTGCCGAGTTCGAGGCGAGGATGGCGGGAAAGCCTTACAGCGCGGGCGGAATCGCGACTACGGTCGGTGCCACGCGGGAGGCCTCGGACGCCGAGCTGGCGGCGAACCTGCGGCGGCACGTCGACGAGGCGGCGTGGCAGGGCACCACCTGTCTGGAGACCAAGACCGGCTACGGGCTGAACGTCGCCGACGAGGCCCGTTCGGCGCGGATCGCCGACGAGGTGGCCGACGAGGTCACCTTCCTCGGCGCCCATCTCGTCCCGCCTGGCGTCGAGGTTGAGTCCTATGTGGACCTGGTGTGTGGCGACATGCTGGACGCGGTCGCGGGGCACGTGCGCTGGGCGGACGTCTTCTGTGAGACCGGGGCGTTCGACCAGGCGCAGTCGGCCCGTGTGCTCAAGGCCGCAGCGGAACGCGGGCTCGGGCTGCGGGTCCACGGCAACCAGCTCGGCGAAGGCCCCGGGGTGCGGCTCGCGGTCGAGCTGGGCGCGGCGAGCGTCGATCACTGCACCTACTTGAGCGATGCTGACGTCGAGGCGCTCGCCGCGTCGGACACCGTCGCGACGCTGCTGCCCGCGTGCGATTTGTCGACACGTCAGGCGCTCGCGCCCGCGCGGCGGCTGCTCGACGCGGGGGCGACGGTCGCGCTGGCCAGCAACGCCAACCCGGGCAGTTCGTACACGACGTCGGTCGCGTTCTGCGTGGCGACGGCCGTGCTGCAGATGCGGATGAGCATCGAGGAAGCGGTGTGGTCGGCGACCGCGGGAGGAGCGCGCGCGTTGCGGCGGAGCGACGTCGGCGTGCTGCGCCCTGGCGCGCGGGCCGACGTGCACGTGCTCGACGCGCCCTCGGTGACCCATCTGGCGTACCGGCCGGGGGTGCCGCTGACGTGGGCGGTGTGGCGGCGGGGTGCCCGGCTGCGCTAGCCGCCGCTGCACGAGATCTTCCGTTCGCGGCGGGAGGAGCAAGGGACATTTGCTCACGTTCGTTAGTGCGCTAATCGTTGGTGTGCTCAAGGACGTTAGCAAAGGTCCCTCGCTCCTCTTCCGCAGGTCAGGGTGGTCCGTGGGGGGCACAACGAGGGACTCTGGGTCCCTCAAGGAGGCCCCACCGGCCACCGCCACACCCCGCGGCCGGGCCGCAGCGACGGCGGGACGCGGCCAAAGATGTGGCGGCGAAGGGAAATCCTGCGCTAGCGTGAAGGGGAAAGGACGCGCGAAAGACCTCTGTCCGGTATGGGTTAGGCCGGACGACGTGATCGCGTTATCTCCGAGTGCTCGCCGCGAGCGGGCCTGCCCTGTGCGTCCCTCTCGAACCAGTACTGGTACGGAAGGGACACCACGATGACCACGTATGAGCTGCCGGAAAACGCCGTGCTCGTGATCGGCGCCGGGCTGGGCGGGCTCTGCCTGGCGCAAGGGCTGCGCAAGGCCGGAATACCTTGCGCCGTCTACGAAAGCGACCCCACACCGGATTTCCGCCGTCAGGGTTACCGGCTGCACATCGATTCTCGCGGAGACGACGCGCTGCGCGCGGTGCTGCCACCTCACCTGCACGAACTGTTCCGTGCCACGTCGGGGCGCCCGAAGTTCGCCACCCCGATCTACGACACCCAGCTCACGCGCGTCACCGAGGTCGGGCTGGAGCACCGGCCGGTCCAGCTCAACATCAACCGGTTCACGCTCCGGCAGATCCTGCTCGAAGGACTCGGCAATGTCCATTTCGGGAAGGAGTTCGTCCGCTACGAACGGCGCGGGGGCACGGTGATCGCGCACTTCGCGGACGGGACCGAAGCCCGTGGCTCGGTCCTCGTCGGGGCCGACGGGGTGAATTCGCCGGTGCGCCGCCAATATCTGCCCCACGCGAGGATCGTCGACACCGGACTCCGCCAGCTGTACGGCAAGATCCCGCTCACCGCCGAGACCCGGGAGCTGTTCGATCCCGCCATGTTCGCGGTGTTCAGCATCATCTCCGGCCCGGAGAAGTCGATGATCGGGATCGCGCCGGTCGATTACCCCGAGCCGGTCGCCGACGCCTGCGCGCGGCTTGCGCCCGGGCTCCGGCTCCGTGACCACGAGCCGTACATGACCTGTGCGTTCGGCGCCCGCAAGGAGACCTTCGCCCAGTCCGACGACGAACTCCGGGCGCTGTCCGGGGAAGCGATGCGGGAGCTGGTTCTCGAACGGGTCAAGGGCTGGCATCCACGCGTGACCCGGATGGTCGAAAGCTGGATTCCCGAGACGGCGTTCCTCATCTCGATCCGGACCAGCGTGCCGATCGCGCCGTGGGAGCCCACGCCGGTGACGCTGGTCGGCGACGCGATCCACGCGATGAGCCCGGCCGCCGGCGCCGGGGCGAACACCGCCATGCAGGACGGCGCCGCGCTCGCCGCCGCGTTGGGCAGCGGGAAGCCGGACGCCATCGGCGAATACGAGGCGGAAATGCGGCGGTACGGCTTCGCGGCGGTGCGGGAATCCGCGGCGAACGGGCTGCGGTTCATGGACCAGGATCCGCTGCCCGCCGGCATGAGCTGACCGAGTCGCGGTTTTCCGGCGGGCTCAGGCGAAGGCGGTGAGGTGGTCGGCGATGAAGGTGCGCAGGCTGCGTGGCTGGGCGCCGGTGACCGATGCGACGTCGTCGGACAGCCACGCCGCATCCCCTTCGGCGATCAGCCCGAACACCTGGGCGTTGGAGGCTGCGACAGTCTCGGGGAGGCCTGCTCGGATCATCGCCTGCCGGTGCTCGTCAGGAGAAATCCGGCGGTACTCGACCGCGTGTCCCAGTGCGTCGCCCAGTTCCTTCGCGACGTCGGTGTAGGTGATCAGCTCGGGACCGGTCAGCAGGTAGGTGCGCCCGGCGTGGTCGGTGGCCGTGGCGGCGATTGCCACCGCGACGGCGGCTACGTCGCGGGCGTCGACCATCCCGGCCTGGCCGTCGCCCGCCGACATCGTGAAACCCCGCGTCTGCTTGATCGACGGGGCGAAGGTGAGAAGGTTCTGCAGGTAGAGGTTCGGCGCGAGCAGCGTGTACCCGAGCCCGGTGGACTTCAGGTGCGCCTCGACCCGCGCGTGGCCTCGTCGCCGGTCGACGGGGGAGTCGGCTGACGCCTTGTGGTTGGTGATCTTGACGATGTGTTTCGCTCCCTGGCGCGCGGCGCTGTCGATGACCGCGATCTCCTGAGCGGGCACGGCCGGGCTGATGAGCAGGACAGTGTCGATGTCACGCATCGCCGCGTCCAGCGTGTCCGGACGGTCGAAGTCGCCGGTGACGATTTCCATGCCGCTCCCGGCGACGCTGTGCGGTACGCGGGACGGGTCACGGACCAGCGCCCGCGTGGGATGGTGCTGCGCGGCGAGCAGCCGGACGGCTTCCGATCCCACTGTGCCGGTCGCGCCGGTGACCAAGATCATGATGTTCTCCTTGCACTGAGCACGGTCCTGTCTTCCGCTCGATCATGCGCCTGGGTGGTATCTCTTGTGTAGTAGGCACCTTCTCGATATATAGGTACCTGATGGATACCGACCCAGGACCCGTGTACTCGAAGGACTGCCCGTCGCGCACCGTGGTGGACGTGCTGGCCAACAAGTGGTCGCTCTACATCCTCGGCCTGCTTCGGCAGCACGAGCGGCCGCTGCGCTTCACGGAGTTGCGTCGCCGCATCGAGGGCGTGACCCAGAAGTCCCTCACTCAGGCGCTCCGCAATCTCGAACGCGACGGGCTGGTCAGCCGCACCGTCTACCCGACCATCCCGCCACGCGTCGAGTACGGCCTCACCGCCCTCGGCATCGAGGCAGGCGCTCTCACCACCGCGATCGCCGACTGGTCCCGGGCCAACGCGTCCCGCGTCCACGCCGCCCGCGCGTCCTACGACAACCGACCGGCCGAGCGGCCCTGAAAACAGCGACCTGGTCCACAAAGGACTGGAGGATCCGCTGTCCCGCTGTTTCGCTGGTAGGGACAATCCCACTCGGGTTCACGCAGAGTTCAGGAAGCCGATACGCCCAGGGGATCGGGCATGGCCCGATCGGTGAGTAGCGTCGGAATGGCTCGGGGTCCGTCTCGCGACGGGGGAACACATGGACTTCTCGTTGATCGTTCTCGTGGTGATCGTCGCGGCGCTCGCGTTCGATTTCACCAACGGCTTCCACGACACCGCGAACGCGATGGCGACGTCGATCGCCACCGGCGCGCTGCGGCCGAGAGCCGCGGTCGCGATTTCCGCGGTGCTGAACCTCGTCGGCGCGTTCCTCTCCGTCGAGGTGGCTCGTCGGCGCCATCGTGTGGAATCTGCTGACCTGGCTGGTCGGGCTGCCGTCGAGTTCCTCGCACGCGCTGTTCGGCGGGCTGATCGGCGCGACGTGGATCGCGTCCGGCTCGGACGCGGTGCATTTCGCGAAAGTCGTCGAAAAGGTGCTCATTCCGGCGCTCGCGTCGCCGATCGTCGCGGGGATCGTGGCGATCGCGGGCACCTTCCTTGTCTATCGCATCACCGCGAAGGCCCGTCAGGACGTCGTCGGCAAGACGTTCAAGACCGGGCAGGTGCTGTCGGCGTCGCTGGTTTCGCTGGCACACGGCACGAACGACGCGCAGAAGACGATGGGCGTGATCACGCTGACGCTGATCGCGTCCGGTTCGCTCGCCCCTGGTTCGGGGCCACCGCTGTGGGTGATCCTCAGCGCGGGCGGGGCGATCGCGCTCGGCACGTACCTCGGCGGCTGGCGGATCATCCAGACCATGGGTAAGAAGCTCACGGAAATCCGGACGCCGCAAGGGTTCGCCGCCGAAACGAGCGCGGCCGCGGTCATCCTGGCGTCCTCCCATCTCGGGTTCGCGCTGTCCACGACGCACGTGTGCTCGGGCGGCATCATCGGGTCCGGGATCGGCCGCAAGCTCGCCGAGGTCCGCTGGGGCGTCGCGGGCAAGATGGTCATCGCCTGGGCGTTGACGCTGCCCGCCGCGGCGATCGTCGGCGCCGTCGCCGCCGAAGTCTCGACGCGGGGCAGCTGGGGCACGATCCTCGTCGGCGTCGCCGGGGTCCTCGTCGCGCTCGGCATCTACCTCGCGTCCAAGCGCCACCCCGTCAACGCGAAGACGGTCAACGAACCGGAAAACGAGCAGCCGCAACCGGTCGCGGTGTGAGGGGAACGTCGTGAAGATCGATTGGGGCGCGCTCGGGATCGTGTTCGTCATCGCCCTGGGCACGGTCGCCGTCCTGGCGACGCTGTTCTCCTTCGGCGTCCGCGGGCTGTCCGAGCGGAGCGCGGCGAGGGAGACAGGCGGCAGCGGCACGGCGTCGCTGACTGGTGCGGTCGTCTGTTTCGCCGTGTGCGCGGCGGTCGTCTGTTACGGGATCTACCTGATCGTCGCCTGAACCCGCTCGCGGAGCCCGGCGGGCAGCTCGTCGACGAGCGCGAGCACGGTGTCCAGCCGTTCGTCGCTCAGGTGGGTGATCAGGTCGAGCGCGGGGTCCCACAGATCCTCGTCGTCGACGGCGGCGCGGAGCACCGCGGCCAGCCTGCCCTCCGGCAGCAGCGCGACGACGTGGTCGATCCGGCTCTTGTCGTCCAGGACGAAGGCGATCCGCAGCAGATCGGCGTCGCCGACGACTTCGAGACTGCGCTGGACCGTGACGTCCGGCAGGTGCCCGACGAACCGCCCGAGCGTGATCCAGTCCTCGCGCCGGGTCAGCTCCCGCGCGACCTCGACGACCGTGTCCAGCGGGATGCGCGTGATGATCGCGCTCGCCCTTCGCGGGTCGAGTTCCGCGGCGACCTCGGCGAGGAACTTCGGCGAGAGCCGTTTCGCGACGTCGATACCCCGGTTGACGTCCACGAGCCCGGCGATCCGCGCGCACAGCATCGGCCCGAAGACGCGTTCGGCGATCTTCGCCAGCACCGCGCCGGGCAGCAGCCTGCTGGCCAGCGCCATGCGTTGCAGTACGGTGAGATTCGCGTCGAACAGGGTGTCGGTGACCTGCTCGCGGAAGGCACGCAGATCGTCCTCGTCGACCCGTTCGAGGTAGTCCAGGTTCTCCGGTTCGACGCCGAGCACCCTCGCGAGCTTGAGAATCTCGGCGCGTGCGGCGAAGTTCCGCGCTGTCACAGGCCCACTGCCTTGCGGACGGCGCCGCGCAGCAACGCCGGGACGTAACGCAGGGCTTCCTCGCCCGCCTGGGCGAGATGCTTCGCTTGCCGCCGCCGCGCGTCTCGCAGTGCGTCGGCGAGGTCCAGCTTCTCGTGTTCCTCGAGGGCTTCGATGCCCTCGGGGAGGTAACCGCCGAGCTGGTCGGCGAGTGTGCGCTCGGCCATGGTGCGTAATCATGCCTCATGCGGCCCGCCTGCGCGCGGATATGCGCATCGGGCGGCGTCGAGAGGGGTTACTTTCGACCAATGGTGCGCCCGGGAGCGGGCTTGTAGCGTCGATGATCGTGCGAGAACGGACCAAACGCAGATGGCGGGTGATCCTCGACGTCCTCCTGTGGCTGGCGCTCGCGTTCCTCGTCCGGGCCGACAGCTGGAACAACCCGGTCAAGTGGGAGTTCGCCGGCGGGCTCGCCGCGGTCACGGTCGCGGTGGTCACCGCCCGGCGGTACCCGGTGGTTTCGCTGGGCGTCGCGATGTGCGGGGTGTTCGTCATCCCGTTCGACTACGGCGGGCGCGTGCCGATCTGGGAGATCTTCCTGATGGTCGGGATGAGCTACCTGGCCGGGCTGCGGATGGCGGGTGCGCGGCCGATGCTGGCCGCGTTCGGTGTGGTCGCGGCGATCGGGCTGCCGTTCTCGCTGGTCTTCGGCGAGTCCGGGTTCTCGGACTGGGGCGCGATGATGGGCGCGCTGGTCTTCGCGTCGGTCACGCCGTGGCTGCTGGGCCGCTACGTCCGCCTGCGTGGCGAGCTGGCGCGTACCGGCTGGCGTCGAGCCGAGGAGATGGAGAGCCGCCAGAAGATCATCGCTGATCAGGCCCGGCTGCGGGAACGTACCCGGATCGCGAGCGACATGCACGATTCGCTCGGGCACGAGCTGACCTTGCTCGCCGTGCGCGCGGCTGCGCTGGAAGTGGCGGGTGGACTCGACGAGACACAGCGCGCGGCCGCGGCGGAGTTGCGGCAGAACGCCGCCACGGCCACCGAGCGCCTTCGCGAGATCATCGGCGTTCTGCGGGAGGATGCCGCGCCGGTCGAACCCGTGCAGGGCGATCTCGGCGAGCTGATCGATCGCGCGCGGTCGTCCGGGATGCTCATCGAGTCGCGAGTGGACAGTGCGCCCGACGCGCCGCCGATGGTCCGTCTCGCGGTCTACCGCGTCGTCCAGGAAGCGCTTACCAACGTCGCCAAACACGCTCCCGGCGCGGCGGTCGAGGTGGCGGTCTCCCACACCAGTGACGCGACCGAGGTGCGCGTGACCAATCGCGCGCGCCCGGCGGGGCCGCTGCCCGGCGCGTCCTCGGGACGGCGTGGGCTCGTCGGCCTGCGTGAACGGGTCCGGCTGGTCGGCGGGACGTTGCGGGCGGGGCCGAAAGACGGCGGCTTCGAGGTCGCGGCGATTTTGCCGCACGACGCCGCTCCGGCCGCCGCAAGCGGTGAGGTGGCCGAAGCCGAGGAATCGGTGTCGGCGAAGGAGCTGATGTCGGCCCGTCGTGACGTACGGCGAAGCCTGATCCAAGCGGTCGTCGTCCCGTTAGGACTGTTCGCCGTCGTGCTGGCGGTGAGCGGGGTGGTGTTCCTCTATCAGTGGTACACCTCGGAACTGCCCTCCGCGAGCTATGCCCAGCTCCAGGTCGGGCAGCGCCGGGAGCAGGTCACGCCGTTGCTTCCGGCCCGGGAACGGGTCGCCCGGCCCCGGAGCGGCTGGCCGGTGGCGCCGCTGAACGCGCAGTGCGTCTACTACGGCACCGAACGCACTTGGCTCAACGCGAACTATGCGGCGTATCGGCTGTGTTTCGCCGACGACATACTGGTGTCGAAGGACATGCTGAGCGAGGACGAGCCGAGGGGGTCGCGTGATCCGGGTGGTGCTGGCTGACGACGAAGCGCTGATGCGTGCCGGGGTGGCGGCCATCCTCGCCGCCGACGACACGATCGAGGTCGTCGCGGAGGCGGGCAACGGACGGGAGGCCGTAGACCAGGCGCTGGCCACCCGGCCCGACGTCGTGCTGCTCGACATCCGGATGCCGGTGCTCGACGGGCTCGCCGCGGCCGAGGAGATCCGCCGCGTGCTGCCGGACACCGGCGTGATCATGCTGACGACGTTCGGCGAGGACGCCTACATCGAACGCGCGCTCGGCCTCGGCGCGAGCGGTTTCCTGCTGAAGTCGGGCGATCCTCGGGAACTGCTCGCGGGGATCCACGCGGTGGCCGAGGGCGCCGCGTTCCTCTCGCCGAAGGTCGCGCAGCGGGTGATCGCGCGGCTCTCCGGTGGACAGCTGGCCCGGGGCGCGGCGGCCCGTTCGCGGGTGGCCGCGTTGACGCCGCGGGAGCGGGAAGTGCTGACGTTGCTGGCCGCCGGACTGTCCAATGCGGACATCGCGGCGAAGATGTTCGTCGTGGAGGGCACGGTCAAGGCGCATGTCAGCACGATCCTGAACCGGCTCGGCGCGCGGAACCGGGTGCAGGCCGCGATCACCGCGTACGAGGCAGGGCTGGTGGGCGGGGAGGCTCCCAGCGCGTGATGGCGCCGTTGGCGCGTGCCGCGACCGAGGCCGGTATCACGCGCAGCAGCGCGGCACGGATCGTGGTCGCGACGGGATTGCGTAGCAGCAGACCCGCTTGCCCTGCCCGCAGTGTCGCGCGCACGATCCGCTGGCTGCGGGCCCTGCGCTGGACGTCGTACTCGCGCAGGGCACTTTCGATGGTGTCCTTTGTGGACACGACGTGGGCCAGTACGACGGCGTCCTCGATCGCCTGGCACCCGCCTTGCCCGAGGAACGGCGGCATCGCGTGCGCGGCGTCGCCGAGCAGCGCGATCCGGCCGCGGACGTAACTGGGCAGCGGGGTGGCGAGGTAGTCGACGTCGTGGTGCAGCAGGGATTCCGGCGGGGTCGCCGCGATCACCGCCGGGAGCGGGGCGTGCCAGCCGCCGAACCGCGCGGTCAGATAGGCCTTGGTGTCGGCGTGCCGGATCCCGGGTTCGGTGACGTAACCCGCCCACCAGTAGACGCGGCCGTCGACGAGCGGGATCACGCCGACCTCGGTGCCGCGGTGCCACGTGGTGGTCAGCTCGACCGGCTCGGGCAATTCCGCGATGCCACGGATGGCGGTGGCTCCGCAGTAGACCGGCGCGGGGTGGTCCGGCCAGAGGGCCTGGCGGATCCGGCTGCGGATGCCGTCGGCGGCCACGACGAGGTCGGCCTCGATTTCCTCGGCACCGATGCGCACGCGGCCGTCCGGCCGGACCTCGGTGACTTCGGCGCCGGTGCGGAGCCGGTCCTCCGGGAGCGCGGCGCGAAGGGTTTCGACGAGATCCGCGCGGTGGACGGCGGTGAGCGGACCGCCCTGCAGGCGCTCGAAGGTGTCGACGTCCCAGTGGGTGAGGCGGCGGCCGCGGCGGTCGTGCAGCCCGGCGCCGCGCTGGACCGCGAGCAGCGGGGCGAGCCGCTCGCCGACGCCGATCGACTCGAGTGCGCGCACCGCGTTGGGCCACAAGGAGATCCCGGCGCCGATCTCGGTGAACTCCGGTGCGCGTTCGAGCACCGTGACCTGCCACCCGGCCCGGTGCAACGCGACCGCCGCGCTCAACCCGCCGATGCCCCCGCCGACCACGACCGCGTTCCCCATGGCGCCTCCCTCTACGTCTGTAGAGGACCGACTCTACACCTGTAGAGCACCGGGTAAACTGCCGAGGTGACGGGAACGACGACGGACCGGGTCGCCGCGATCGGCGACGCCGCGATCGCGGTGATCGCCGCCGAGGGCATGCGCGGCCTGACGCATCGCGCGGTAGATCGCTTCGCGGGCCTGCCCGCGGGCTCGACGTCGTACTACGCGCGCACGCGGGCGGCGCTGCTGGAACTCGCGATCGCGCGGATGGTCGAACTCGACAACCTCGACGCCTCGCCGCCATCCGGTCGGCTTGCGGAGTATCTGGCCCGCGCCGCGTACGACGCGATCACGCGCGGGCGGACCCGGATGCTGGCCCGGTACGAATTCGCGCTGGAGGCCACCCGCCGTCCGGAACTGCGAGCCGCGTACGACCGCGGCGGCCTGGAGATCCGGCGGCGCTGTGCCGAGGTCCTCGCGGCCGCGGGCTCGCCGGATCCTCCGCGGCATACGCGGCTGCTGATCGGCTGGCTCGACGGCACCATCTTCGACGCGCTGGCGGGCACCGGCTCGGTTTCGCCCCCCGGCCTGGCGGAACTGACCGCGAGTGCCCAGGAGGTCGTGACCGCCTTGGCCCTCGACGCCTGATTCTTGTCCGGGTGGGAGCAAGGGACCTTTACTCGCGCTGCTACTCCGCCGGGACCCCTGACGGGGTTCCGGCCCGGGTTCGCTGGCCCGCGAACTGAGTATTCGCCTGGCCTCGCGGTAGTTCCGGCACGGTCGATGTCCGAACGGACATTCGTCAGTCTATGGGGATCGTGGGTTGTTAGCGTCGGCCCGCACCCCTCGAAACGGCTCACTTCATGAACGTAAGGAACCCACGTGCTTCGTAAGATCGCGTTCGGTGCCGGTGCTGCCATGGCGGCGCTCGGCCTCGCTGTCTCCGTGCCCAGTGCTGCCATGGCGGCACCGTCGACCGGCACAGTTTCGGCCTCCGCCGCTTCCGGCCAGTTCACCACGCAGGGAACCTGGGTCTATGTCCGGTGGTACTCGCTCGACCAGGCGGGGAAAACCCAGTGCGGCTTTGATGCTTTGGCGATGTACCGGTCCTCCGGTCGAGACAGTAAGTGCTACGAGCGGGCGGACCGGGTCGAGCTCTGGACCTATTACGGCTGAGTAACCCTGGCTGCAAGCCGGAAAAGAAGCGTCGTGAACCCGGCTCCGAGGTTCACGACGCTTTGGTATCGGGAGGCGGCGTGCCCATGTCGCAAGGGGCTTCGCTCTCGCTCGAATGCTTCCGCTCATTCCTTCCGCGGTCCGTGGGGGCCTCCTTGAGGGAGCTAGGGTCCCTCAAGGGGGCCCCCCCCGACAATACAGACCAGGGGAAAGAGAGCGAGGGCGGTATATTA
>NZ_JBHYJW010000065.1:0-54525 GCF_042741125.1 Amycolatopsis sp. NPDC058986
CGCGGCTGCTGGTGCGCCGCACCCCACGCTTCGCCACCAACGACCAGGGCGAGCTGTTCCGCACCTGGAACTACCACGCGGTGTTCACCGACACCAGCTTCGACCTGCACACCGCCGACGAGTATCACCGCCGGCACGCGATCATCGAGCAGGTCTTCGCCGACCTCAACGACACCGCCCTGGCCCACTTCCCCTCCGGCCGGTTCGCCGCCAACCAAGCCTGGCTGACCCTCGCGACCCTCACCCACAACCTGCTACGCGCCACCGGCTGCCTAGCCAGCGTCTTTCACGCCACAGCCCGCACCGGCACACTGCGCAGACACCTGATCAACATCCCCGCCCGCATCACCCGCACCGCCCGCCGCATCACCCTGCGACTACCAGCCAACTGGCCCTGGCAGCACAGCTACCAAGCCCTATCCACCGCCACCGGCACCCGAACAGCCTGACCCCCCGCCCCCACAACCCAGACCACAGTGGACACACCGGATGCGACGGCCGGCAATCCACCACACCCACCAACCAAACACACAATCAACAACAACACCCAAGAACAACAAACAAACCCACCGGTGGATCCAGGTTCAACGTCTCATACGCGTCGTTCAGGACACCCGCCCTATAGCACGCTGGGCGCCACCCCCTGCCCGCGAACGCCCCCCACTCCACAAAGGACAAACCACTCACCAGTGCGCGGGGGGGCCGACGCCGTCAAGGCCACCTTACGGGCGTCCGACGCCCGTAAGGTGGCCTTGACGGCAGGGGAGCGGGTCAGGCGAGGTCGGTGCCCGGGGTGTTCCGGAGTCGTGGCAGGGGAGTGTCCGGCGTGGCCGGAGGTGCCTCGGCGGACGGCGACGCGGGCGCCGGGGGAGCGCCGCGGCGGCGGCGGACTTCGTAGCCCACCAGGATCAGGACGAGGGTCACCGCGCTGAGCCAGAACTGCGAGCGCGTGGTCGGCAGCACCGCCATCGCCCCGATGACCAGCACCATCAACGCGATCGTCGCGTAGCTCAGCCACGGGAACAGCCACATCTTCAGAGCCAGCTTGCCCGGGTCCTCACGCTGCAGCCGACGGCGGAGCGTGACCTGAGCCAGCGCGATCGCCAGGTAGACGAACAGCGCGACGGCGCCGTAGGAGTTCACCAGGAACTGGAAGATCAGATCCGGCGAGGTGTAGGCGGCGATGACCGAGGCGTAGCCGACGACCGTCCCGGCGAGGATGGCGCGGCGGGGGACACCGCTGCGGGACAGCCGCGTGAACGCCCGGGGCGCGTCGCCGTGGTGGGTCAGCGCGAACAACATCCGGGACGAGGTGTACAGCGCCGAGTTCAAACAGGACAGCACGGCGGTGAGCACGATGCCGTTCATGATGGTCGACACCGCCGGGATGCCTAGGACGTCGAGCACCGCGGCGTACGGGCTGACAGCGGTTTCGGGGGAGTCCCAGGCCTTGATCGCCACGACCACGAACACCGATCCGACGTAGAACAGCACGACGCGGAAGATGATCGACCGCATCGCCTTCGCGATGGCCTTCTTCGGCTCGGCCGACTCGGCCGCGGCGATGGTGACGATCTCCGCCCCGGTGTAGAAACCGATACAGGGCACGACGGCCGCCAGTACCGCGCCGATGCCGAGCGGGGCGAAACCGCCGTGGGACACCAGGTTCGACACGCCACCGTGCGAGCCCGGCCAGATGCCGAACAGATACAGCGCGCCGAGCACGAGGAACACGATGATCGCGACGACCTTGATCGAGGAGAACCAGTACTCGAATTCGCCGTAGGAGCGCGCGGAAACCATGTTGGTGCCGGTCAGCAGCACCAGCAGGCCGAGGCTGAGCACCCACAGCGGTACGCCGGGCAGCCACAGCTGCAGGATCCGCCCGCCCGCCACGGCTTCGACGGCCACGACGATGACGAAGAAGTACCAGTACATCCAGCCGACGGCGAACCCGGCGCGGTTGCCCATCGCCTCCCTGGCGTAGACGTAGAACGAGCCGAGCGCGGGCTTCGCCACCGTCATCTCGGCCAGCATGCGCATGATGAGCACGGTGATCAGGCCGGCGATCAGGAACGAGATCACCGCGGCGGGCCCGGTCGCCTGGACGACGACACCGCTGCCGACGAACAGTCCGGCACCGATGACACCGCCGAGGGCGATGAGGTTCATGTGCCGTTGTTTGAGCCCCGGTTTCAGTCCGCTGGGCCGGGCGGGTTCGGACATCGAGCTCACGTCTCCTCCAAGTCGCGGCACCGTTGCCGCTGGGCTGCTGGGAGCTTCGTTTGTGGTTCCCGTCACCGTAGGTACTGACTGGGCCCGGTACGAGAGCCAGTTACGCCGTGGCCGAGGGGTCCAGATGGCGACCGACTCTAGCGCGCGCGACAGGTCACCGGAGGTGATCCCGCAGTCCGGGATCGTGACCGATTTCCTCTGCTCCACAGGAATATCCGAGCCGGAGCGCGCAGCGTGAGCGTCCACAATGTACTCACATCGTGATACGGCCTTGACCGGGTAACAAAAACCGGGTGGGGCTGCCGAAGCATCGGCGGCCCCACCCGGGAGAAAGAGGGACGATCAGGGCTGGACGGCCTTCTCGACGTCGGTGAGCATCGCGTCGACGCCGTGCAACAGCTCGGCGAGTTCGGCCTCGCCCGCCACGAGCGGCGGCGAGATCATCAGCATGGTCGCGCCGCGGTCGTCGCCGCGCAGGATCACACCGGTGCGGCGGAACGCCTCGGGCAGCACCTCGCGCAGCACCTTGAGCGACTCGGCTTCGGTCAGCTCCCTGCCGCTCCGGTGATCGGCCATCAGCTCGATCGCGTAGAAGAACCCGGTCCCGCGGACGTCCTTGACGCAGCGGTGGGAGTCCTTGAGCGCGTGCAGCGCCGTGGACAGCCGCGGTGCCTCCTCCCGGACGTGGTCGAGGACGTGCTCGTCGCGCATCGCGGTCAGGTTCGCCACCGCGGCGGCGGTCGCCACCGGGTGCCCGCCCCAGGTCGCGCCATGCGTGAAGACACCGCCCTTCGGCGAGTCGTACAGCTCGGTGACCAGCCGCTCACGCACGATCAGCCCGCCGAGCGGCGCGTACCCGGACGTCGAGCCCTTGGCGAAGGTGATCATGTCCGGGAC
Organism: Amycolatopsis sp. NPDC058986; assembly: GCF_042741125.1. Taxonomy (NCBI): domain Bacteria; kingdom Bacillati; phylum Actinomycetota; class Actinomycetes; order Pseudonocardiales; family Pseudonocardiaceae; genus Amycolatopsis; species Amycolatopsis sp. NPDC058986. The sequence goes on from NZ_JBHYJW010000065.1 coordinate 3,133, forward strand.
GACGCCGGTCAGGCCGTGGCCGAACCAGTGCCCCAGCCTGCCGAACGAGCAGATCACCTCGTCGGAGACCAGCAGGATGCCGTACTTGTCGCACAGCGCCCGCACAGCGGGCCAGTAGCCGTCGGGCGGTACCAGCGCGCCCCGGCCGTTCTGCACCGGCTCGGCGAACAGCGCCGCGATCGTTCCCGGGCCCTCCTCGAGGATGACGTCCTCGATCGCCTTGACACAGTCCAGTTCCCCGGCGGGCCCGCAGTCGCCGAGCAGGCCCAGGGTGTTCGGCACGTGCCGGACACCCGGCAGCAGCGGGCCGAACGGGTCCTTGATCTTCGGCAGGCCGGTGACCGACAGGGCACCCAGTGTGGTGCCGTGGTACGCCATGTCGCGGGCGATGATCTTCGTCCGCTCCGGCCGGCCCTGGCTGCGGTGGTACTGACGGGCGAACTTCAAGGCCGACTCGACCGCTTCGGAGCCGGAGTTGACGAAGAACGTGGTGCCCAGGTCGCCGGGGGCGAGTTCGGCGATGAGCGTGGCCGCCTCGATCGCCGGATTGTGCGCCGAACCCCAGTTGCTGGCGTAGGCGAGGGTGCTCACCTGGTCGGCGACGGCCTTCGCGACGTCTGTGCGCCCGTGCCCGATGTTCACGCAGAACAGCCCGGCGAGGCCGTCGAGGTGGCGGCGGCCCTCGGTGTCGACGAGGTGGCAGCCCTCGCCGCGCACGAACACCGGGAAGTCGCTGTCCCAGGTGTCCTTGCGGGTGAAGTGCGGGCCGAGATGGCGGCGAGCCTGCGCTCGCAGCTGGGTGACGTCCACCGGAGACCTCCTTCAAGGCGCGAGTGTGTGCTTCGACTCTCGCAACCGCGCTGGTCCGAGGCCCAGCACCAGAAACGTGCGTTCCGACGGGTCCAGATGGGGCCGGGTCAGCCGCCGAGGAGTTCCCGGCAGGCTTGGCCGAGCAGGCGGATGCCCGGCTCGATCGCGCGTGGCGGGATCGCCGCGAAGCCGACCCGGAAATGGTTGCGCGGCGGGTCGTCACCGATGAAGAAGATGTCCCCGCCCTCGATGAGGACGCCGTCGCGTTCCGCGCGTTCGGCGAGGCGGCGACAGTCCAGTGTGGACGGTCCGGTCACCCACAGGCTCACCCCGCCCGGTGGGTACGGGCCCTGCGGCCACGGCAGGTGTTCGGCGACCGCTGCGCGCGTCGCCTCCCATTTGCGCATCAGCTTCGTCCGGTAGCGGCGCAGCGACCGCTGGTACTCGCCGCTGTCGATGAGCAGGGCCATGGCGCGTTGCAGGTGACCGGGCGGGTGCCGCAGCACGTAACGGCGGATCTCGCGCAGCTCACGGACCAGTTCGCGCGGGGCGGCCAGATAACCCAGTCGCAGCCCGGGGGAGAGGAACTTCGAGAACGTGCCGAGATAGACGACGTCGCCGGAGCCGTCAAGCGCTTTCAGCGCGGGCGTCGGACTGCCCTGGTAACGGAATTCGCTGTCGTAGTCGTCCTCGACGACCACCGTGCCGGCCGCCGCGGCGAGTTCGAGCAGGCGACGGCGGCGGCCGATGCTCAGGGTGACGTTGGTCGGATGGTGATGGCTGGGCGTCAGGTACAGCAGATCGACGCCGGTGAGTTCGTCCGGCGGGCGCAGGCCGCTCTGGTCGACGTCCAGTCCGCGCACCCCGGCACCGGTGCGCAGGAAGATGTGCCGCGCGTCGAGGTAGCCGGGGTTCTCCATCGCCACCGTCTGCCCCGGTCCGAGCAGCGCGCGCCCGAGCAGGTCGAGGCCCTGCTGCGAGCCGACGGTGATGAGCACCTCGGCCGGGTCGGCCTCGATTCCGCGGGCGGGGAGCAGATGCTTGCACACCATCTCGACCAGCATCGGGTCGTCCGAGCCGACGCTGTCCTGCAGCGCCGGGAAGACGTGCGGCCGGTACAGCGCGTCGCGCAGGCACCGGGCCCACGACCGGGCCGGGAACGCGGTGACGTCCATCTGGCCCGCCACGAACGGATAGGGGTAGGTGTGCCAGTCGGCGCGTTTCTCGACGTGCGGCACGTCCGCGTCGGGGTAGCGGCGGACCCGGGCCCGCCAGTCGATGCGGGACCGGGTCGTGCGTTCCTGCACCGCGCGGTGCGGCCGCATCTCCGCGTTGACGAACAGGCCGCTGCGCTCCCTGCTCTCCACGAACCCCTCGGCCACCAGCTCCTGGTAGGCGAGGTTGATCGTGTTGCGGGAGACGCCGAGTTCGGCCGAGAGTTCCCGGGAACTGGGCAGCCGGTGTCCCGGGTCGAACGTGCCGACCGCGATGCCGTGCTCGATAGCGCGCCGTACCTGGCGGTACAGCGGCTCCGGCGACGACCGGTCGATTTCGATCAGCGTACGGGGCACCGTTGCTCCTCGCCGAGGTCCGGGGCGAGGAGCAACCTAACCCGAACGGACGTCGCCCGGCTAGCCCAGCGCGGTTTCCGGCGCGACGGCGGTGAGCCCGTGGGCGGCCGCGACCGGCTCCGAGGTCAGCGCGCCGTCGACGGTGCTGACACCGCCGCGCAGCTCCGGGCGCCGGTCGATCGCCTGGCGCAGACCGCCGTTCGCCAGCTCCAGCGCATACGGCAGGGTCACGTTCGTCAGCGCGTGCGTCGAGGTGTGCGGCACCGCGCCCGGCATGTTCGCGACGCAGTAGAACACCGAATCGTGCACCCGGAAGGTCGGCTCCGCGTGCGTGGTCGGGCGGGTGTCTTCGAAGCAGCCGCCCTGGTCGACGGAGATGTCGACGAGCACACTGCCCGGCTTCATCCGCGAGACTAGGTCGTTGGACACCAGGCTGGGCGCCTTGGCACCGGGCACCAGCACCGCGCCGATCACCAGATCGGCCTCCAGCACGGCCGCCTCGATCGAGTAGGCGTTCGCCGCCGCCGTCCGGATGCGTCCCTGGTACATCCGGTCGGCCGCGCGCAGCTTGTCGACGTTCTTGTCGAACAGCACGACGTCGGCCCAGCTCCCGGCCGCGCCTGCCACCGCGTTCATCCCGGCGACGCCCGCGCCGAGCACCACCACCCTGGCCGGGGCCACGCCGGACACCCCGCCGATCAGCACGCCGCGGCCGCCGTTGGCCCGCATCAGCGTCTGCGCGCCGACCTGCGGTGCCAGCCGCCCGGCGACCTCACTCATCGGGAACAGCAGTGGCAGGGACCCGTCCGGCAGCTGCACGGTCTCGTAGGCCACCGACGTCGTGCCCGCCGCCAGCAGCGCCCGCGTGCACGGCTCGCTCGCCGCGAGGTGCAGGTAGGTGAACAGCAGCTGGCCCGCGCGGAGACGACCGTACTCCTCTTCGACGGGCTCCTTGACCTTGAGGACGAGTTCCCCGGTGGCCCAGACGTCGTCGGCGTGCTCCAGCACTTTCGCGCCCGCGGCGACGTAGTCCTGGTCGGCGATCGACGAACCCTCGCCCGCGCCACGCTCGACGAACACCTCATGCCCTGCCGAGACGAACTCGTGCACGCCGGCCGGGGTGAGGGCCACCCGATACTCGTTGTTCTTCACTTCCCGGGGAACACCGATCCGCATCTCCCGCTCCCATCCGCTGTCACCGTCGCTGTCGGACCCGCTGAGCTTGGGTGACGGCTGGCCTGGTCAGAAGGACCAGAACGCGCCCGTTCGAAGGGGCCAGTTGCCGCCGGGCGGTGCCGATCGCCGGAAATCCGGAGGCCTTCGCGAATCGGATTCCGGCACGCTCCCGATATTTGTCACGGTGATAAGAATTTTTCGAGGCCGCGCACATCGCGATTGTCACCTTTCGGCGGTGTCGCCGTTTCACGTACATTCTTCGGTGGTTGGAAATTCGCGGTCATGATACGTTGCCGTGACATTCGGAAGTGGTGATCCGGGGCGGCCCCGGATCGGGGATGTCCTTTGTGGACAAAACCGGAGGGGTTGTCCGAACCCGTGTCCGAACTGACTTTTCCTGCGATTGTCGCGCTCTTCGGCGGCGGTGGTCTCGCGCTGCTGCTGGCGATTCCCTATCTGTGGTGGACCTACCGGGGGCGCGGTGAGTTCGGCGCCGGGCACATGGTGCTGGCGTTCGGTTGTCTCGTCTACGCGCTGGCGCTCTGGACCTACACATTGTTGCCGGTGCCCGAAACCACGCCGCAGTGGTGCGCACGACATGTGGTGGAGCCACAACTGCGCCTCTTCCATTTCGTCGACGACATCCGGGCTCGCCGCGGCGAGCCAGGGATCGCCGGTCTGCCGGGCAATCCGGCCCTGCAGCAGGTCGTCCTCAACGTGATCCTGTTCGTGCCGCTGGGCATGTTCGGGCGGCATCTCTTCCGCTGGCGGTCGCTTACCACGGTCGCCATCGGGCTGCTGCTGTCGCTGTTCATCGAGACCACCCAGCTCACCGCGGTCTGGGGCGTGTTCGAGTGTCCCTACCGCCTTTTCGACGTCGACGACCTGCTCGCGAACACCGTGGGCGCGGCCGTCGGCGTGCTGCTGGCCCCGGCCCTGCGCTTCGTCCCGGGACAGCGGGTCACCCGGCCGCCCGGGGACGCCCGGCCGGTCACCGCCCGTCGCAGGCTGCTCGGGATGGTCCTCGACGTGTTCGCGGTCTTTCTGCTCGGGACGTTGCTCAGGACCGGCGCCGCGCTGCTGGCCGCCAACGGACTCGGCTCCTTCGCCGGTCTGCCGGGAGCGAGCTGGCTGCTGGATTACGTGATCCCGGTCGGCGTCCTGCTGCTCCTGGTCCCGCTGTGCGGTGACGGCGCGACCGCCGGACAGCGGATCGTGCTGCTCGCCCCCGTTCGTCCCGACGGCAGCCGCCCCGAGCGCTGGCGGGTCCTGCCGCGGTTCGCTGCCGGAGGCGGCGGTTTCTTCGCTCTCGATCACCTCGGCCTGCACTTCTTCGCCGCCGTTCTCGCCGTCGTCGCCGCGTTCCTCGCCTGGCGTACGGCGGGACATCGCGGCCTGAGCGGGTGTGTCGCGGGCCTGCGCTTCGCCGACTCCCGTGCCGTGAGCACCGGCGCGGCGGCGAAGGTGGCGCGTCAGTAACACGCAAACACTTGTACAATCGTTTGACTGTTGGCTGGAGCGGGGGTTGACTGAAGGGAGGCCGGTACCGGCCGGAGGAGGTGAGTCCGATGTGGGCAGCGCTGACCCGGTTCCTGCGCCGTCGCCACGGCGACGGCTACGAGGAGTTGCTCGCGCAGGCGCGCCGGGAGTTCGAGTGTGACGTACTGGCCGCACTCCCGGCGAACCTCGTCGCCGAATCGCCCGGCGTGCCCGCTGTGGTGTTGTCCGTCGGGCTCACCCTGGCCGAACGCGGTGCCTCGCTGGGCGCGTTGTGTACCTGTCTCGAGGTGACCCGCGAGCAGGCGCGGACGTTGCTCTTCTACGCCGGGCGCCGTGACGGCGGCTTCGTGCTGCCGGGTCCGGAGCTGTATCCGAGGTACTGACATCGCCGTCCTTGGATAGGGTGGGCCGATGCGGGCTGCCGACTTGAAGAAGATCTGTCTCGGGCTGACCGGTGCGCGCGAGGAGTTCCCCTTCGGTGCGGAGAACAGCGTCTTCAAGGTGGCGGGCAAGATGTTCGCGCTGAGCCCGTTGCGAGGGCGGCCGTTGCGCGTCAGCCTCAAGTGCGATCCGGACGTCGCCGTGCAGTTGCGCGGCCAGTACCCGGCCATCACCGCCGGGTACCACCTGAACAAGCGGCACTGGAACACGGTGGTCCTCGACGGTTCGGTGCCCGGCGATCTCGTCCGCGAGATGATCGAGGATTCCTACGATCTCGTGGTCGCCGGGCTGTCGCGCCGGGAGCAGGAAAAACTGCACTGGGTGGCGCTGTCCCGGGAGTGAACTTCGGTGCTGTGAAGGGCCCTTCAGGGCCTTCGAGGTCCGCGCTCACTGGCAAAGCCGTATCCCCGCCTCTGCTGAGAAAACCCCGTTAGGTCCCTGACTGTCCACTTCATACTGTCCGTGCCGGTATGCGGGTGTGTGACGGGTAAACCGTAGTTCCGCGGTAATTGGCGTGATCCGGGCTTGTCGTCGGCTCTGGGCATTGCGTCGTATTGGTCGGCATTCCTGCTTTCTGCTGAGAAATATCCACCGATTCCTGTCTGTGTGGCCGGAAATCGTCGTGTTGTGAAGAACTGACTTCGCAATTTCACAGCGTGGTGGATGTTTACTGTTTCGCGGCCCGTAGCCGCCGTTTCCTGTCGTGTTCGTGTTCGGTGGCGAAGATTTCGGGTCGCTCCGCTCGCCGAGGTGAACGCGATCTCGGAAACGGGGCTTCGTCATGCCGTCTGGGAGGAAGATCCAATGCGTGTTATGCCCGCTTTACGTGTGATGGCGCCGATCGGCGCGGTTTCGGTCGTCATGGCCCTTGCCGCTCCGGTGTCCGCTTCGGCCGAATCCGCTACCACCGCCGCGACCTGTTCGCAGGCGGACCTGCCGTTGCCGGATCCGGCGTGCACGCCGGGCGTGACCAATCCGGACGTCACCCAGGGCACGATCGGTTCCACGATCTGCGTCTCGGGCTGGACCTCCACGATCCGGCCGCCGACGTCCTACACCAACGCCCTGAAGCGCCAGGGCATCGCCGACTATGGCTACTCCGACACCAATCTGGCGGACTACGAGGAAGACCACTTCCTCCCGCTCGAACTCGGTGGTGCGCCGAAGGATCCGAAGAACCTCTGGCCGGAACCCCACTCCGGCGACGAGAACTCCTACTCGAAGGACTCCGTGGAGAACGCGGTCAAGAAGGCCGTGTGTGCCGGGAAGGTCACGCTCGCCGACGCACAGCACGCCATGCTCACGAACTGGACCACCGCCAAGGCCATCCTCGGCATCGGCTGACCCCGCGGGCCGATGCGGTGCCGGGAGCCTTCAATGCGATGGGGGCTTCCGGCACCGCGACCGTTCAGTCCGAAGTGGACGGCGAGAGGGTGGTTGGCTTCCCGGGATCCGGGAAGCCGGGCCCGTCCGGTGGGCACGGGGCTGGTTCTTCCCGGAAATCGCGGGGTGCGGCGGAATCGGTGCTGTCCCAGGCGAGAGCGGCGACCATGCCGGGGTGATAGCGGCACATCAGGACCGCGCCGCCAGCGAGGTGGCTTCCCAGGCGAACCCGTCCGGGTCCGTGAAGGGCCCGGCGCCACTGACGGCGATCCGGTGCGAGCCGGTGCCGTCGGGGGAGACGCCGAGGTCCTTGGCGAGGGCGTGGCGCCGGTACAGGGCCAGTTTGACGGCGCCGCTCCCGGCGGCGAACTCGACGTACCTGCGGCCGAAACTCCTCGCCACGGTGAGGCCCTGGCCGACGTAGAACTGCTTGCTCGCGGTCACATCGGCGACCCCGAGGAGCAGCACGATGTCGTCGATCCGCCGGGTGGCGGGGCCGGTGTTCTTCTTCGCCGAGGTCGCGACCTTCCAGATGGCGCCGTCCGGGGCCTGGACCACCCCGCCGTAACCCCACATCGATTTCGCGGCGGGCTTGAGCATGGTCGCGCCCGCGTCGAGAGCGGCGTCGATGAGGGCGTCGACGTCGGCGGGCTGGGACACCGTGAGTGCCAGGGTGAAGCCGCGGAAGCCGGTGGCCGGCGTCTGCGAGGCCCGCAGGCGGAGCAGGGTGTCCAGCCCGAAGGCGGTGGCGTAGAAGCGTCCGGCGGCTTCGGGGTCGGCCGTTTCGAGGGTGATGCTGTCGATGGAGGTCATGACAGGAACGCTAGGCGCGACCCGGTGATCCGTGCTTCTCGATTCCTGATCGGTCTCGCGGTCCGTGTCGAGGCGCGCTTCCGGGTGTCCGGACGTGGCTTCGGGACCGCCGGCGCGGTCATCGTCGGCCGTCCTGGGGCGCGAGGACGCGGAGCATGCCGGTGAGTACGTCCTCGGCCGCGGGCGCGTTGTCCGCGTCGATCGGGAGCTGGAATCTCAGGCCGGTGACGAGGCACGTGCCGAACGCGCCGACGGTGCGCACCAGCTCTTCGTCCACAGTGTCCTCGTCGGCATCGAGCACTTCGGCCGCGAAGCCGCGGCGGCTGAGATCGAAGCTTCTGCGCAGCTCTTCCCGGAGTTCGGGCGAGTGTTCGGCGGCGACCACCGCTTCGCAGAACGCCAGCCAGATCTCCCGGTGTTCGGCGAAGTGCCTGATCGTGTCGGCCAGCACGGCGGCCAGCCGCTCGACCGGGCTGCCGGTACCACCCGCGGCCCGGCGCCTGCTCTCCCGCAGCGAGTCCGCGAACTCGCTGAGCGTCCGGACCATCGCGGCGTTGAGCAGCGTCTGGACCGAGCCGAAGTGGTAGCCGATCGCCGCGAGGCTCGTACCGGCCTCCGTCGCGATGTCCCGTGCCGTCGTGCGCGCGTACCCCTTCGTGGCCAGGCAGCGTCGCGCGCCGTCCAGCAGATCCTCCCGGTTTCCCATGGTGAGCATGCTAGCGCAGGAATGAGACGAACGTCTTGCACAAACGTGCTAGACAAACGTCTGAATCGGTCCTACCGTCGATCTCGGCTGGGGTACTCGATCAACGGGAGGAACGGATGAAGGCGGGGAACGTCCTGGTGTCCGGCGCCGGCATCGCCGGTCTGTCGGCGACGTACTGGCTGGCACGGCGCGGCTGGCGGGTGACCGTGGTGGAACGCGCCCCGGCGCCGAGGATCGGTGGTCAGGCGATCGACGTCCGGGGGTCGGCGCTGGGCGTCCTCGACCGCATGGGGATGCTCGATCGGGCCCGGCGGGCCAAGACCGCCATCCAGGGCATGAGCATGGTGGACGCCGACGGCGTCGAGCTGCTGCGCGACACCGAAACGACCATCACCGGCGGTGTCATCGACAACGACGACATCGAACTCATGCGGGACGACCTGAGCGGGCTCGTGACCGAAGCGATCGGATCGTCCGCCGAGTTCGTGTTCGGCGACTCGGTCACCGAACTGGCACCGGACGACAGCGGCGTCGCGGTCACCTTCGAGCACGCCGAGCCACGTCGGTTCGACCTGGTCATCGGCGCGGACGGGACGCACTCGCGGGTCCGCGCGCTCGCCTTCGGCCAGGAGGCGCGGTTCACGCACGCGCTCGGCAGGCATATCGCGATCTTCACCACGGAGAACTTCCTGGGGCTCGAGCACTGGCAGACGTGCCTGCGTACCGACGACCACCTGGTCGTCATGATGAGTGTGCGGGACGACGCCGAAGCGCGGGTGCTCCTCAACTTCAAGTCCACATCGGACACTCCGGACCACCGGGATGTCCAGCGGCAGAAGGAATTTCTCGCCAAGCACTTCGCCGGGGCCGGCTGGGAGCTGCCCCGGATGCTGGACGCGATGTGGCGGGCGCCGGATTTCTACTTCGACGAGATGTGCCAGATCAAGATGCCGGACGGCTGGTGCGCGGGCCGGATCGCGCTGGTCGGCGACGCCGCCCACTGCGCGTCGCCGATGTCCGGCCAGGGCACCAGCCTCGCGCTGGTCGGCGGTTACGTCCTGGCGGGCGAGCTGTCCACCGCCGGTGACCACGACGCGGGTTTCGGTGCCTACCAGCGGGAGATGGCGAGCTACGTCGCCGCGAATCAGGCGCTGGTCATGGACGACCGGGGCGCGCAGGCGCACCCGGGGGCGCTGGCGAAGGCGGCGAACGCGATCACCGTCAAGGACTACTGAGCACGACGTCGCGTCACCGGGCCGTGTTAGCCTCACGGCATGCTCATCGAGGTGGACAGAGTCTAGCCGCCGGGCCCGTCGGCGGCGTACCGGCCGACATCGGCCCCACCACGACTCTTTCCACCCCCGCTTCCCTTCGTTACGCGTGTTTCGGCGCGGGCACGAACGTGCCCGCGGTCGGCGGCGCGGCGACGGCGGAGGAAGCGATGACTCCCAGGAGTACCGATGACGCACGAAATTCCACGGCCGCCGTTCGATCCCGAACTCGCCGCCGTGTTGCCGACGCTCGACGGCCGGGTCCCGGCCGGGATGACCGCGGATCGGCTGGAGCACTACCGGGCGCTGTCTTTTCCCGGTATCGCGGAACAAATCGGGGACCGGCCGGTCGGCTGCGTGCACCACACGATCACCGGTCACGGCGGGGCGGAGATCGCCGTCTCCGTACTGTCCTCTGTGGACCACGAGAAGCCCGGGCCGGGGATCTATCACCTCCACGGCGGTGGCATGGTCATGGGCGACCGGTTCGCTTCGGCCGGTCCGCTGATCGACTGGGTACTGAAGTACGACGCGGTCGCCGTCACGGCCGAGTTCCGCCTGGCGCCCGAACACCCCGACCCCGTTCCCGTGGAGGATTGTTACGCGGGCTTGCGGTGGATGGCCGGCAACGCAGACGCTCTACGGTTCGATCCCGGTCGCCTGGTGATCTTCGGCGGCAGCGGCGGAGGTGGCCTCGCCGCCGGGACCACGTTGCTGGCGCGCGATCGTGGAGGCCCGGCGCTGCTCGGCCAGTTGCTGCAGTGCCCGATGATCGACGACCGGAACGAGACGGTGTCGTCACACCAGTACGACGGTGTCGGCGTTTGGGACCGGACGAGCAATCTCACCGCGTGGACGGCGGTTCTCGGGGATCGCCGGGGCACCGCCGACGTCTCGCCGTACGCGGCGGCGGCGCGGGCGACGGATCTGAGCGGGCTGCCGCCGACGTTCATCGACGTCGGCGCGGCCGAGGTGTTCCGGGACGAGGACGTGGCGTTCGCGAGCGCGATCTGGGCGGCGGGCGGGGACGCGGAACTGCACGTCTGGGGCGGCGCGTTCCACGGTTTCTACGACCTGGCGCCGCAATCCGCGCCGGCACGGGCGTGCCTGGCCGCCCGGGAATCCTGGCTCGAACGGTTGCTCGCACGCTCCGTGCCGTAGCCGGACGTCGCGCCGCCTCGCCACGCTCGGCGGGGCGGCGCGCACGCCGGGGGAGCTATGACTTGCCGGTGATCCTCGCCGTGGCGATCGAGGCCGCGGTGATGGTCCTGGCGGCGGTCTGCGTCGACGAGTTGGCGTTCAGATTGGTGAGCGACGCCTTGTTGAGCGCGTAGACGACGAACTCGTAGGTGTTGATCGTGGTGGGCGAGCACGGTCCCTGATAGCCGTAAAGGCTCGCGCTTCCCCGGTAGTAGACCTGCCTGGCACCCGCGGGGACCGCGGGCTGGTAGGCGTGCTGGACGTTCTGGGGGAGCGAGGTCGTGCTCACCGGGATGTCGTAGATGATCCAGTGGAGGAGGTTGTTGTTGCTGAGATCGCGCATGATGATCGCGTAGCTCTTGGCGGTGTCCGGAGCGCCGGACCACGCGAACGGCGGGGATTCGTTCTTCTTGGCGGGGTCGTTGCCGCCGCCACTGGTGCATTCGTGGACCTTGGGGATCATGCCGCCGTCGGCGAAAGCGGTGCTGGTCAGGGTGAACGCGGCCGGTGAGGCGGCGGCAGGGGAGAGCCCGGCGGCGCACGCGACGAACAGGGCGAACAACACGATTCCGGTGCTTCTCACTGAAGGCTCCCGAGGACGTTCGTGGTTCCTTGGCCGTCCGTGGCGGAGGGCACACGGACGGTCGAACCAGCGTGACATCCCGGGTTCCGGCGGCCAACACCACCGCCCGTCGTGGCCGAGGTATGTACCCTCTTGGCCACGCTGAGCACAGCGTGGCCGTCAGCCCCAGGTCAGGAACCGGTAGTGCAGCCCGGTCGAGGACTCCAGCCATTCCCCGGTGGAGTCCGGCGCGCGGCCGACGTCCGGCGCGTACGTGTCGCCGTCGAAGTGCTCCCGGATCTCGGTGACCACGATCCGGTCCGCGAGCGGCAGCGCCGCCCGGTACACCGCCGCGCCGCCCATCACCCAGACGTCCCCGGACACCGCGGCGAGTGCCGCCGACAGGTCGGGGAACGTCTCGACGCCTTCCTGCGGCGTACGCGACAGCACGAGGTTGCGCCGGCCCGGCAGCGGCCGGAACCGCGGCGGCAGCGACTCCCAGGTCCGGCGCCCCATGAGCACGGTCGCGCCCGCGGTCAGCGTGCGGAAGTGCTTGAGATCCTCCGGCAGATGCCACGGCAGCGCGCCGTCACGGCCGATGACGCCGTTCGACGACTGCGCCCACTCGACCCCGATCACACCGCCACCGGTGCCTTGATGCCGGGGTGCGGGTCGTAGCCCTCGATCGCGATGTGCTCGTAGGTGTAGTCGAACAGGCTCTCCGCCGGCTTCAGGCTCAGCGCCGGGAACGGCCGTGCCTCGCGCCCGAGCTGCGTGCGGACCTGGTCGAGGTGGTTGTCGTAGATGTGGCAGTCGCCGCCGGTCCAGACGAAGTCTCCGACGCCGAGGCCGACCTGCTCGGCGATCATGTGCGTCAGCAGCGCGTAGCTCGCGATGTTGAACGGCACCCCGAGGAACAGGTCCGCGCTGCGCTGGTACAGCTGACAGGAAAGCCTGCCGTCGGCGACGTGGAACTGGAAGAACGCGTGACACGGCGGCAGCGCCATCCGCGGGATGTCGGCGACGTTCCACGCGGACACGATGATCCGCCGGGAGTCGGGATTCTCGCGCAGCGTGCGCAGCACCTCGGCGATCTGGTCGACGTGGCCGCCGTCCGGGGTCGGCCACGACCGCCACTGAACGCCGTAGACCGGGCCGAGGTCACCGTCCGGCGCCGCCCACTCGTCCCAGATCGTGACGCCGTTCTCCTGGAGCCACTTCACGTTCCCGTCGCCGCGCAGGAACCACAGCAGCTCGTAGGCGATCGAGCGGAAGTGGACCTTCTTCGTCGTGATCAGCGGGAAGCCGTCGGACAGCCGGTACCGCAGCTGGTGCCCGAAGACCGACCGCGTGCCCGTCCCGGTGCGGTCGGCCTTGCGGGCGCCCGTGTCGAGCACGTGGCGGAGCAGATCTTCGTACTGCGTGTCCGGCATGCCCGCGAGCCTAGACGACCGGGCTCCGCCGGGACGCGCGGACGGCGCGGCCGGTGCCGCGCGTCACCCGGCTAGGGGAGGTCCCTGGTGGCGGTGACCATGTGCGTGGTGCCGGTGTCGTACATGTCCTGCTGCAGGTCGTCGAGGTGGAAACCCTTGTCCCGCAACAGTTCCACCGTTTCCGCGAGCTGGCCGTCGACGTCGTGGACCTCGGCGATGATGTTGCGGATCCCTGGCCAGTCGGCGTCGTCGAGGCTGCGGAAGACGTCGAGTTCGGCGCGTTCGACGTCGACCTTGAGCAACCCGACCTCCTTCAGGTGGTACTCGGCGAACAGGTGCGCCAGCGTGATGACCTTGACCGGGTATTCGACGGCGCCCGCCTTCGTCCGGTCGAGGTGGAACTGGCGCTGCCGCTCGTCGCTCACGCCGAAGCTGGTGAGCGCCGCCTCGATGTTGCGCCGGTCGTCCTCGTCGTCCACCCGCAGCGTCGACATGACGTCGCTGTTGGGGTAGTAGGTCAGCGTGGTCGTGCCGGGCTGGGTGCCGATCGCGACGTTGACCGCGATCGCCGTCGGGAGGTGGCGCTCGAAGTTCTGGACCAGGCATTCGAAGGTGGGCGGCGCGGGCTCGCAGGCGATGATGCGCAGGTCCGGCACCGCGTCGGTGACCAGCAGGGAGGTCAGCCCGATGTGCCCGCCGACGTCCACCACGGTGTCGTTCGGCCGCAGCCGGGCGATGCACCGGGCGTAGAGGCCGTCGGAGAACTCCTGCCACACCCCCGCGGTGTTGAACTTGTTGGTGCAGGACACCACGCGGCCGTCGGGCAGGGCGTATTCCTGGAACTGCGTCGTACCCGGTGAGTTCATGTTGGTTTTTTCCTTAGCCGTAGTGGTTTCAAGACGCTCGTGACGTGGCGAAGCCGGTCGCGAGGTCCTCCAGATCGCCGACGACGTCCTGCAGGGTCCGCGCCGCGTGCACTTCCTGCTGGACCTCGATCGCGTTGCGGCGGAACGAGGGGTCGACGAGCAGCTGCTCGACCTTCGCCCGCAGCTGGTCCGGGGTGAGGTCGGCGAGGTCGAGGAGCAGGCCGTAGCCCCGTTTCTCCTGGGCGATCGCGGAAATGCGTTCGCTCCAGGTGGTTCCGGGCACGATGAGCTGGGGGACGCCGTTCACCACGGCGTTCCCGATGGTCGCGCCGCCGCCCTGGTGCACGATCGCCGAACAGCTGGGCAGCAGCTCGTTCATCGGCACGAAGTCGACCGCGCGGACGTTGTCCGGCACCTTCGGCACGGTGGCGAGCTGGGCCGCGTTCAGTGTCGCGATCACCTCGACGTCCAGATCGGCGAGGCCGTCGAGCAGCGTCGCCACCGAGGCCTCCTCACGTCCGTGGACCTGGCGGTTGGACACGCCGAGCGTGAGACACACCCGGGGCCGTTCCGGCTCTTCGACGACCCACGAGGGAACCGCCATCGGCCGGTTGACCGCGACGAAGCGCACCGGGATGTAGTTGACGTCGAGGTCGTAGCGGATGCACTCGGGCGACGGGTCGATGGTGGCCATGCCGAGGCGCAGCTGCTCGTCGAACTCGCAGCCCTGCGTCGCCAGCCACTCGGACATCCACTCCTTGAGCGGGTCGTGCCGCTCTTCCGGCGGCTGCCTGCTCAGCAGGTCCGCGTGCTGCGCGAACAGCCGGGCGGTCTGGTCCGCGGCGTAGAGCATGCGCACGTGTGCCGCCCCGGTGGCCTTGGCCACGAGCGGGCCCGCGTACATCAGCGGGTCCCAGACGACGAGGTCGGGCTTCCAGTGCCGGGCGAACCGCACGATCTCGTTGAGCATGGCGTCGGGCGCGGTCCACCGGAATCCCTCGACCCAGGTGTGGTAGACCGAGCGCACGTATTCGTCGGTGTACTTCTCCGGGCGGCTTTCGGACAGCAGGTGCTCCGAGCCCATCGGATGCTCGCCGACCCCTTCGAGGTGCCGGTGCCGGACCAGGTCGAGGTCGCCGCCGAACCACATCGCGTCGAGCCCGGTCTCCAGGAACGGTTCCACTTCGGACGGATTGCGCTGGCCCACGTAGCGCACCTCGTGGCCCGCGGCACGCAAGGCCCAGCCGACCGGAGCCATGCTGTAGATATGGGTTCTGGTCGGGAAGACCATCAACATGACACGCACTGCCGTCTCCAATGGTTGGCGGTGACTTCACCCTAATTCGACGATCCCCGCTGGAAACCCGAGGAAAGCCACGGCGGCGAAGTTAGGGGTCCGAACGGGAATGCGGGCCTGGGGACCCCTAGCGGAGGACCGGGCGGAGGTCGCGATCCTCCCCGCGCCCGCCGCCCCGGGACGCCCCTAAGGGGGCTGGTCCAGCGGCGTCCCGGCGATTAGACATGGACGCGGTGAGAGCCCGTGACGGCCGTGTCGATGAGGTGATGGGAATGGTCAAGGCGCCCAGTGTCAAGGGATGGGTGCCCTTCGGCGACTGCCGGACCTGGTACCGGGTGACCGGCACGCCGGGCGCCGGGCACCCGGCGCTGGTGGTGGCGCACGGCGGTCCCGGCAGCACCCACGACTACCTGCTGAACCTGGCGGAGCTCGCCGACGACGGCTGGCCGGTGGTGCACTACGACCAGCTCGGCAACGGTGGTTCGACCCGGCTGGCCGACCGTCCGACCGATTTCTTCACCCCCGAGCTGTACCTCGACGAACTCGACAACCTGCTGCGGGGGCTGCGGATCGCGGACAACTACGTCCTGCTCGGACATTCGTGGGGCGGCATGCTGGCCGCCCGGCACGCGGCGGCGGGACCGGCGGGGCTGGCCGGGCTGATCATCGCGGACGCCCCGGCCTCCTACCTGCTCTGGCGGCAGGAGATGGAGGTGCTGCGGGCGGCGCTGCCACCGGAGATCGACGCGACGATGCGCCGGCACGAGGCCGCGGGCACCACCGACTCGAACGAGTACTTCCGCGCCGCGCGTGTTTTCTACGACCGGCACGTGTGCCGGGTCCAGCCATGGCCGCGTGACTACGTCGCGTCGCTGATGGAGGTCTCGAACGACTCCACTGTGTACTCGGTGATGAACGGCCCGAACGAGTTCCACGTCGTGGGCACGCTGAAGGACTGGTCGGTGGTGAACTGCCTCGCCGAGATCGCGGTGCCGACGCTGCTGATGTCCGGTCGCCACGACGAGGCCACGCCGGTCACCATGCAGCCCTTCGCCGACCGGATCCCGGACGTCCGCTGGGAGATCTTCGAGGAGTCGAGCCATATGCCGAACCTGGAGGAGCCGGAGCGGTTCCGGGCGGTGCTCGCGGAGTTCCTCGGGCGGCTCGACCGGCAACCGGTGCCCGCCGCCCCCGAGCACGTCGAGAAGATGAGGAGGTAGTCACCGATGGACGAGGTGAGCCGTACCGCTGCGGCCATGGTGTTTCCCGGGATGAGCCCCGCCCGTTTCGCGGACGTCGGCAAGTTCATGCTGATCAACCCGTTCGCCAGGAAGCTCGTCGCGGCCGCGAGCGACCGGCTCGGCTATTCGCTGGTCGACCGGTTCCGCGAGACGCCTGGCGACTACTCCGAGTACGCGCAGGTGGCCTTCATGGTCAACTGCGTCGCGCTCGCCCAGTGGGCGGAGGCGGAGCTCGGGGTGACCCCGCAGGTCTGCGCCGGCCCCAGTTTCGGGGAGAAGCCCGCTGCCGTCCACGCCGGTTCGGTGTCCTTTGAGGACGGTGTGTGGCTGACCGCGAAGCTGGCTCGCTGCCTGGAGGAGTACTTCGCGACCGAATACCAGGACGTCGTGACGCATTCGTTCGTGCGCACGCCCCGGGAAAAGCTGGACGAGGTACTGGACGAACTGACCGGGCGCGGCGAGTGGCACGAGATCTCCTGCCACATCGACCACGACTTCTACATGGTGTCCCTGCGGGAGCACAACGTCGAATGGCTGCAGCGCCGGATCCGCGACCTCGGCGGGTTTTCGCTCTACACGATGCGGCCGCCGATGCACGCGAGCCCGTTCGGCGCGCTGCGGCGCAAGGCCGAGGACGAGGTGCTCGGCGCGCTCCCGATGGCCGACCCCCGGCTGCCGATGGTGGCCGACCAGGACGGCACGGTGCTGCGGACCGCCGAGGGGGTGCGCACGATGTTGCTGGACAGCTTCGTCCGGCCGATGCGCTGGATCGACGTCGTGGCGACGCTGAAGGACCTCGGCGTCGGCAAGGTGTGCGTCGCGGGCCCGGACAGCCTGTTCGGCCGGGTGGCTTGCACCACCGACAACTTCGAGGTGCTGGCCGTGGATCCCCGGCTCGCGCTCCAGCCCCGGCGGCGGAGCATGGCGCCTGCCGGGGGCGGCGCCTGAACGCCGGTGAACCGGCGCCGCCCCGGCGGTGGCGTCAGTTCGCCGGCTCCAGCACCCCGGAGAGCGTTTTCCACAGAATGCCCGGCGTCTTGAAGGTGTCCAGTGTCAGCGCGTCGTCCTCGAAGCGGACGTCGTAGGTGCGCTCCAATACGGAGAGCAGTTCGACCATCGCGAGCGAGTCGAGCCCGAATTCACGAAGCGGCGTGTCCGCTTCCAGCTTTTCCTCGGCGCCGAGGTAAGGCAGCTGACGGCGCAGCAGGTCTTCGAACTTGGTGTCCCACATGATGACTCCGGAATCGGTCGGTGAGCCGGCAACGAATTTCGCCGGGGGCAGTTCCGGAGTTTACTGCGTGCCCCGGGTTTTCCCCCGTAAAGTGCACCCCTAAATCACGGCGGAGGTCGGTAATGGATGAAGTGACCGGAGAGGGTCTGCACGGCAGGTTCCTCCGCGGGCTGGCGAAGTCCCCGGACGGGGTGGCCGTGCGGGTCGGCCCGGTGTCGATGACCTACGCGCGGGCGCACGAGCTGGCGTCGTGCTGGGCGGGCGCGCTGGTGCGGGCCGACGCGCGGGTGGTCGGGGTGCTGGCCGCCAAGGGGGTCACCGCGTACGCGGGCATCCTGGCCGCGCTCTACGCGGGCGCCGCGGTGGTCCCGCTGCGGCCGGACTTCCCGGTGGCCAGGACCCGGCAGATGCTCGATGCCTCGGGAGCGACCGCGCTGATCGTCGACGAGGCGAACGTCGCGGCACTGCCCGCGCTGCTGGCCGGAAAGGACGACGTCGCCGTGCTCGCGCCGGAGAGCGAGCCGGATTCGGGGACGGTGCTGGTCGCCGATCCGCGGTACCGCCTCGACCAGCCACGCAAGGCGGGCCCGGACGACCCGGCCTACCTGCTGTTCACCTCGGGCTCGACCGGGCGGCCCAAGGGCGTGGTGATCACGCACGGCAACGCCGGGCACTACTTCGGCCTGCTCGACGCGCGCTACGACTTCACCCCGGACGACGTGTTCTCGCAGACCTTCGACCTGAATTTCGACTGTTCGTTGTTCGACCTGTTCTGCGCGTGGGGCGCCGGCGCCACGGCCGCGGTCATCCCGCCGCAGTCCTATCGGGAGCTGCCGCGGTACCTCGCCGAGCACGGGGTGACCGTGTGGTTCTCCACCCCGAGCGTGATCGACCTCGTGCGCCGGACCGAGGGGCTGGCCGACGGCGGTATGCCGGGCCTGCGCTGGAGCTTCTTCGCGGGCGAGGCCCTGAAGTGCCGCGACGCCGACGACTGGCAGCGCGCCGCGCCCGGCTCGACCGTGGAGAACCTGTACGGCCCCACCGAGCTGACCATCACGGTGGCGGCGCATCGCTGGTCGGAGGACTCGGCCGCGCTCTCGGTCAACGGCGTCGTGCCGATCGGCGAGCTGAACGGCGGCCACGATCACCTGCTGCTCGTCGACGACGGCGGGTTCGCGGACGACGAGGGTGAGCTGTGCGTCACCGGGCCCCAGCTCACGCCGGGCTATCTCGATCCGGCGGACGAACGGGGCCGCTTCCTCGAGCACGACGGACGGCGCTGGTACCGCACCGGGGATCGCGTCCGGCGGATCGGGGACGGTGAGCTGGCCTATCTCGGCAGGCTGGATTCGCAGGTCCAGGTGCAGGGCTGGCGGGTCGAGCTGGCCGAGGTCGAGCAGGCGCTGCGGGCCTGTGGCGCCCACGACGCGGTGACGCTGGGAGTCGCCGGGGACAACGGAACCGAGCTGTTCGCCTTCTACCTCGGCGAGCCGATCGCGACGATGACCCTGGTCCGGCGGCTGCGGGAGCTGCTGCCGGAGGGCACGATCCCGAAGCACTACCGGAACCTGGCCGAGTTCCCGCTGAACGCCAACCGCAAGGTGGACCGCCTGGCGCTGGCGGCCAAGGCGGCGGAACTACTGACCGGCTCCTGATCGCGCGGCCCGCCTCCTCCCGGGGCGCCGCACCGAGGGACGCCCCCGGTGCATCTGACGCGCCGAGGGACGCACTCGGTGCGTCCAACGTGCCGAGGGACGCCCTTGTTGCACCCTGAAGTGGCGTCGCGGCCGGGAGCTGGTTTCCGTGGTCGCCGAACCGAGCGAACATGGCGGCGGGGCATGTCTCGAAAGCGTCGTTCGGGACGCTGGACGTCCCCTACGGAGCGTTCGCGACATCGGGGCCGCCCGGGCCCCGCCGCGAGCAGCCCCTACCTGCCGCTCGGCAGGCACCCGCGGCACCGCCGGACGTGAACCCGGAAGGGCGGAGATTAGGGGTGTGGCGGCTCTCGGGTGGCAGGTAGCGTTCCGGGCAAACACTGGGGCTCATGGTGAATACCAGGTGAATGCTTTCAGATGTTCCGCCGGTCGACGGTGTCCGGGGAACAGCTGCAATAGATTCCTCGATACGGAATGTGCGCGCACATTTCCGCGTGGTCTGGAGTGCGGCTTTGGACGTGGTGAACGATTCCCCGAACGGAATGCTGGTGCATTCCCTGCTCGACGAGGCGGTCGCCGAAACCCCGGATTCGACGGCGGTGCGTGACAAGACCGGAGTATGGACCTATCGCGAACTCGCCGAATACACGCACGCGGTCGACGCGTGGCTGGAGTCCGAGGGGATCGGCTCGGGCGACCGGGTGGTCACCCAGCTGCCGACCACTCGCGAGCTGGTCGCGCTGTTCCTCGGCGTCTCCCGGCGCGGCGCGACACTGGTGGCGCTGAACCCGGGGATGAAGCCGTTCCACCTCCGGGCGGTGCTGGCGAGTGCCGAACCCCGCCTGGTGGTCGCGGACGGTTCCGTGGTGGGTGCGCTGCGTGAGGTGACCGAAACCCCGGTGCACGAACTCACATCGTGCTGGCGTGAGGTCGCGAGACTGCGCGAGCTGGGGAAGCGGGCGGCACCGGTGGAGATCCACCCCGACGACGTCGCCGCGTTGCTCTACACCTCGGGCAGTACGGCCGCCCCGAAGGGGGTCATCTGCCCACACGCGCAGATGACGTTCGCGTCCCGGGCGTTGCAGGCCGAGCTGGGCTACCGGCCCGGCGACGTCGTGTTCTGCCGGTTCCCGATGTCGTGGGACTACGGGTTGTACAAGGTGCTGCTGGCCTGCCTCGGCCGCTCCGAGCTGGTGCTGGCCGACGGCGAGTCGGATCTCCTCCTGCTACGGCGGATGCGCGAGGTCGGCGCGACCGTGGTGCCGATCGTCCCCTCGCTGGCGACCATGATCGCCACCCTCGCCGTCCGCGAGGGGGAGGCGCCCGCCCCGGTCCGGATGTTCACCAACACCGGCGCCGCGCTGCCGGCGTCCACGATCACCGCGCTGCGGGAGGCGTTCCCCGGCGTCCGCGTGGTCCGCCAGTTCGGCCAGACCGAGTGCAAGCGGATCTCGGTCATGCCGCCGGAGGAGGACCTCGAGCGTCCCGATTCGGTCGGCAGGCCGCTGCCCGGCACGAAGGTGCTGATCCTCGACGACGCGGGCGCGGAACTCCCGGTCGGCGAGATCGGCGAAATCGTGGTCACCGGTCCGCACGTGATGCCCGGCTACTGGCGCGATCCCGAGCTGTCGGCACGCAACTTCCGGCGCGACGAAAACGGCGCGCTGCGGTTGCACACCGGCGACTACGGCCGCCTCGACGAGGACGGCTACCTGTACTTCGAGGGCCGCCGCGACGACATGTTCAAGCGCAAGGGGGTCCGGATGAGCACGCTGGAGATCGAGGCGGCCGCGATGGACATCGACGGTGTCCGCGCCGCGGGCGCCGTCCCGCCAGGGGAGACCCGGGATCTGGCGGTGTGCGTGGAGACCGATCTCGAACCCCACGTCGTGCTCCGGGAACTGGCCAAGCGGCTCGAACCCGCCAAGGTCCCCGCCGTCTGCCATGTGGTGGCGGAATTCCCCCTGACCGCGCACGGGAAGAACGCGTCCGCGGAACTCGTCCGGCTGCTGGAGGGAGCGGGGCTGTGAACTCGCACGAAGAATGGGCGGCGCGCTTCGGCACCCCGCTGTACGTCTACGACCTCGACCGCGTCGCGGCGGCACGGGACGAGCTGTTCTCCATGCTGCCCGAGGGATTCGAGCTGTACTACGCGCTCAAGGCCAACCCCCATCCCGAGGTGGCGCGCGCGACGCGTGAAGGCGGCAGTCACGCCTGCCGCGCGGAGATCAGTTCGTCCGGGGAACTCTCCGCGGCGCTGTCCGCGGGCTTCGCCGCCGAGGAGTGCCTCTACACCGGGCCCGGCAAGACCGACGGCGAGCTGGACCACGCGCTCGGTCTCGGGGTGCGGATGTTCTCCGTGGAGTCGCTCGGCGACCTGCGGCACATCGGCGCGGCCGCGGTGCGCCTCGGCGTCACCGCGCAGGCCCTGCTGCGCATCAACTCCCTGACGGCGAGCGCGACGACCGGCATGCGGATGATGGGCAAGCCCTCGCAGTTCGGCATCGACAGCGAGACGCTGCCCGAGATCATGCCCGAGCTGACGAGTGTCGCCGGGACCCGGGTCGTCGGCGCCCACTTCTTCACCATGAGCAACGCCAAGGACGAGGCGAGCCTGATCGGCGAGATGCAGCACGTGATCGCGCTCGCGGCCGAACTCCAGCGGGAAGTCGGTCTCCCACTGGAATTCCTGGACATCGGCGGCGGGTTCTCCAGCCCGTACGCGGTGCGGGGCGAGCGAGCGGTCTACGACAAGCTGCGCACCGAACTGGAGAACAGCCTCGACGTGCACCTGCCCGGCTGGCGCGAAGGCACGACACGGCTGGCCTGCGAATCCGGCCGCTATCTGGTGGGGGACAGCGGTTCCCTGCTGACCCGCGTGGTGAACGTCAAGCAGAGCCGGGGCGGGAAGTTCGTGATCGTCGACGCCGGCATCAACACGCTCGGCGGGCTGTCCGGACTCGGCAGGCTCTTGCCCGCGTCGGTGGAGGTGGACGGCGAAACCGGCGACGTCGCGAGCCTGGTCGGTCCACTGTGTACTCCGGGCGACATCCTGGGCCGCGACATCGACCTGCCGGAGCTGACCGGCGGCGAGCTGCTCACCGTCCCGAACGCCGGTGCGTATGGCGTCACCGCGAGCCTGCTGACCTTCCTGGGCAGGCCCGCCCCCGCCGAACTGGTGGTGCGTGGCGAAGAGATCGTGTCGGTGTCCCGGCTCGAACCGCGCCGGGTCTTCGAGTCAAGCGGGGCCGAGACGAGCGGGGTCGCGGCGGAGTGAGCACGTCCGAGTCCCTCGACGTCCCCGCCCCGCCGCGGCCGCCGCGGTCCGCCCGCGACCGTCCGGTGCTCGTCAGCGGGGTCCGCTCCGACGCGCACACCTGGAACCTGGTCTTCCTCCAGCTGCTGATCGAGGAGCTGGGCCACGAGGTGGTGAACCTCGGCCCGTGCGTCCCGGAGGAGCTGCTGATCTCCGAGGCGCTCCAGCTGCGGCCCGCGCTGGTGGTGATCAGCAGCGTCAACGGGCACGGCTATCAGGACGGGCTGCACCTGATCCGGCGGCTGCGCGCGGACGATCGTCTCGCGAACGTGCCCGCGGTGATCGGCGGCAAACTCGGGATCACCGGCGGGGAAAGCGAAAGCCACCTCGCCGACCTGCTTTCGGCCGGGTTCGACGCGGTGTTCGACGACGGTGCGGAAGGGGTGCTGTCGTTCCGGCGCTTCGTCGGCTCCATCACGGCCGGGGCCACGCCGTGAGTTTCGGCGAGTTCGTGCGGCGCGCGCACCGGGCGGGATCGCTCGTCGTGCAGCCGCGCATGGGCTTCGGCAGGCCCGAGCAGATGCGGGCCGGGCTCGTCGCGACCAAGAACGCCGACGCCGTCACCGTCGGCACGATCACGTTGGACAGCTACACCCGCGTCGGCGACCTGGAATCGGCGGAAACGGCGCTGCGGGAAGGAATCGGCCTCAACGGGTACCCGATCGTCACCCACCACCCCGAGACCACCCGGCTGATGCTCGACGGTGTGTCCGATGTGGACTATCCGGTCCAGGTGCGGCACGGATCCGCGCGCCCGCAACACATTTTCGGCGCCCTGGCGGCGACCGGCCTGCACGCCACCGAGGGCGGCCCGGTGTCCTACTGCCTGCCCTACGGCCGCACCCCGCTGGAAGAGTCCGTGCGCAACTGGGCCGACTGCTGCGCACTGCTGCTGCGGATCCGGGAAACCGGCGTCGAGCCGCATCTGGAGACGTTCGGCGGCTGCATGATGGGCCAGCTCTGCCCACCGAGCCAGCTGGTCGCGATCAGCGTGCTCGAAGCGTTGTTCTTCTACCGCCACGGCGTGCGGGACATCTCGGTGAGCTACGCGCAGCAGATCAACCTGGCACAGGACCAGGAAGCGATCCACGCCTTGCGCAGGCTGTGCGCGGAGCTGCTGCCGGACGCTGACTGGCACGTAGTGGTGTACGGCTACATGGGCCTTTACCCGACGACACCGGAGGGCTCCCTCGCGTTGCTCGCGAGGGCCGCGGAGCTGGCGGTGAGCACCGGGTCGGAGCGGCTCATCGTGAAGACGGTCGCGGAAGCCCACCGGATCCCGACGGTCGCCGAGAACGTCGAGGCGCTCGAACACGCGGCCCGTGTCGCTCGCGGAACCTCTTTGATGGCGGACGGAAAGCGGGACGGCGGACAGGTCTACCGCGAGGCGTACGCGTTCGTCGACGCCGTGCTGAACGGGCACGAGGACATCGGGCGGGCGCTGCTGCTGGCCTTCCGCCGCGGACTGCTCGACGTCCCCTACTGCCTGCACCCCGACAACGCCGGTCGCAGCCGCAGCAACATCGACGCCGAGGGCAGGCTCGGCTGGTCCACGCTCGGCTCGATGCCCCTGGCCGGGGTGGCCGAGGCGGGCCAGGCGCCCGCGGTGACCGCGGCGAGCCTGATGCACGCGTTGTCCTTCGTCCAGCAGGAGTTCGACGGGCCCGTGCTGGCGGCCGGGTCGCGTGGCGCCGTCGGTGAGGACCGATTGACCGTAAAAGGAGAACTGGGATGACGACCGGCAGGCAAGTCCACGAGTACCCGTTCGCGATGCGGGAGACGGAGGTTTCGCCCCGCTACGCCGAATTGCAGCGCAACGAACCACTGTGCCGGGTTCAGCTGCCCCATGGCGAACCCTCCTGGCTGGCGACCCGCTACGACGACGTCAAGACGGTGCTGACCGACCCGCGGTTCAGCCGCGCCGTCGCGCAGGGGCTCGATCAGCCGCGGATGCGGCGCGAGCTGGCCGACGACGGCCTGATGGGCATGGACCCGCCCGACCACGCCCGGCTGCGCAGGCTCGCGGGCAAGGCGATCACCGCGCGCAAGGTGGAGAAGATGCGCGCCGACGTCACCGCGATGACCACCGGCCTGATCGACGCGATGGTCGAAAAAGGACAGCCCGCCGACCTCGTCGAGGACTTCGCGCGGCCGCTGCCGGTGTCGGTCATCTGCAAGCTGCTCGGCGTCCCGTTCGAGGATCACAAGATCTTCCGCGAGTGGACCGAGGCGCTGACGAACGACGCGACCGCGAAGGGCGACGTGCTGCACACCGCGGGCGACGCGCTCGCGGACTACATGGCCGAGCAGATCGCCAAGCGCCGCGTGGAACCCACCGACGACCTGCTGGGCGCGCTGGTGACCGCGCGCGACGCGGGTGACAAGCTGAGCGAGGACGAGCTCATCTCCATCGCCGGGGCCGGACTGCTCACCGGCGGAGTGGAGACGGTTTCCTCGGCGCTGCCGAGCTTCGTGTACACGCTGCTGACCAACCCGGACGAACTGGCGTTGCTGCGCAGCAAGCCGGAACTCCTGCCGTCGGCGGTCGAGGAACTGCTGCGGTACGTGCCGATCAACACCGCCGCGATGTTCGCCCGGTACGCGCTGGAGGACATCAAGCTGGGGGACACCCTGGTGCGGATGGGCGACCCGGTGCTCACCGCCCTGCACGCGGCGAACCGCGATCCCGAGGTGTTCGAGGACCCCGAGCGCATCGACCTGACGCGCAAGAAGAACCCGCACCTGACCTTCGGCTTCGGGCCGCACCACTGCATCGGCGCGCAGCTGGCCCGGCTTGAGCTGCAAGTGGCGCTGGGCGCGCTCCTCGAACGCTTCCCGAACCTGCGGTTCGCGGACGGGCCCGAGGGTGTCGAGTGGAAGTTCGGGGTGATCGTGCGCGGGCCGTCGCTGCTGCCCGTCGCCTGGTGAACACCCCTTTCGTCGGGGACTTCTGGGGCCGGTAGGGGTGCCGCGCGTCCTCCTGCCCGCCCTAGCGTGGGTGCTGTCGTGTCCGGTCGTGGTTGGCGTCCGTCCCTAGTGGACAGGGTTGGTATGGGGTACGCAAAATGAGTGAATCCGCAAGTTTCCCGTCGGACCTCGGACCCGCGGACGGCGGTGCGGCGGGGCTGGCGCGCCGGCTCGAGCAGCTGCCCGTCTCCGAACAGGCGAGGCTCCTGACCGAGCTGGTGCGTGAGGAGACCCTCCAGGTGCTGCGCCGGATCCGTCCCGGCACCACGCACCTGCGGGTCGAGCGCGCGTTCCGCGATCAGGGCCTCGACTCGCTCGGCCTGGTCGAGGTGCAGACCAGGATCAACGCGGCCACCGGGCTGCGGCTGCCGCCCACGGTGATCTTCGATCAGCCGACCCCGGCGCTGCTGGCGGAATACGTGCGGACCGAGGTGCTCGGCCTGCCCGCCGGGGACACCCACGCCGTGCTGCCCGCCGTGGCGGGGGACGAGGACGACCCGATCGCCATCGTCGGTGTCGGCTGCCGGTTCCCGGGCGGCGTCGGCTCCGCCGAGGACCTGTGGCGGCTGGTGGCCGAGGGCGGCGAGGTGCTCGGGGACTTCCCGGACGACCGCGGCTGGGACCTCGCCGGCATGTTCGACACCGACCCGGGCGCGACCGGTAAGAGCTACGTCGACAAGGGCGGTTTCCTTTCCACCGCAACGGAATTCGATGCCGACTTCTTCGGCATCAGCCCGCGCGAGGCGCTGGCGATGGACCCACAGCAGCGGCTCATGCTGGAGACCGCGTGGGAGGCGCTGGAGCGCGCGGGCATCGACCCGCTCGGCCTGCACGGCAGCCGGACCGGTGTGTTCGTCGGCGCCGAGGTGCACGAGTACGGCGTCCGCGTGCACGAAGCTCCTGATGGTCTCGACGGCTATCTGATGACCGGCAACGCACCGAGTGTGGCATCCGGCCGCGTCGCCTACGTGCTGGGGTTGCGGGGACCTGCGGTCACCGTCGACACCGCCTGCTCCGGTTCGCTCGTTTCGCTGCACCTCGCGATTCAGGCGCTGCGACGCGGCGAATGCTCGCTGGCGCTCGTCGGCGGCGTCGCGGTGATGGGCAGCCCCGGCATGTTCACCGCGTTCAGCAGGCAGCGCGGGCTCGCCCCGGATGGCCGGGTCAAGGCGTTCGCGGCCGCCGCCGACGGCACCGGCTTCGCCGAGGGCATCGGGCTCCTCGTCGTCGAGCGGCTCTCCGACGCGCGGCGGCTCGGGCACGACGTCCTCGCGCTGGTCCGCGGCTCCGCGGTCAACTCGGACGGCGCGAGCAACGGCCTCACCGCCCCCAGCGGCGACTCGCAGCGGCAGCTCATCCGCCAGGCGCTCGCCCAGGCCGGGCTCGGCGCGGGCGAGGTCGACGCGGTCGACGCGCACGGCACGGGCACCACGCTCGGGGACCCGATCGAGGCGCAGGCGATCCTCGCCACCTACGGCCAGGACCGTGAACGTCCACTGTGGCTGGGTTCGGTGAAGTCCAACCTCGGCCACACCCAGGCGGCCGGCGGTGCGGCCAGCGTGATCAAGATGATCATGGCGATGCGGCACGGTGTGCTGCCGAAGACCCTGCACGTGGACGCGCCCTCGCCGAACGTCGACTGGGCCGCGGGCAAGGTCGAGCTGCTGACCGGGCAGGTGCCGTGGGAGCGTGCGGACGGACGTCCGCGTCGTGCCGGGGTGTCCGCCTTCGGCATCAGCGGCACCAACGCGCACGTCATCCTCGAAGAGGCGCCCGCCGTCGAAGCGGTGTCCGAAGAGGACACTGAGGAACGTTCCGTAGCGAACGTCCCGTTTGGACTGTCGGCCAAGAGTGCCCCGGCATTGCGTGCGCAGGCGGAGCGCCTGCTGTCCTTCGTTTCGGCACATCCCGAGCACTCGCTGATCGACCTGGCCTACTCGCAGGCCACGACGCGCGCGGCATTGAACCATCGCGCGGTCGTCGTCGCCGACGATCGCGCCGTGCTGGAGAACGGCCTGCGCGCGCTGGCCGAAGACACCCCCGCTCAGGGCGTGTTCACCGGTGCCGCGTCCGGTGCCGGGCTCGCGTATCTGTTCACCGGTCAGGGTTCTCAGCGCGCCGGGATGGGCCGGGAACTCTACGAGACCTACCCCGTGTTCGCGGCCGCGCTGGACGACGCGATCAGCTATCTCGACCTGCAGCTCGACCGGCCGCTGCACGAGGTCCTGTTCGCCGCGGAAGGCTCGCCGGAGGCGGGCCTGCTGGACCAGACGCGCTACGCGCAGGCGGCGTTGTTCGCCGTCGAGGTGGCGATGTTCCGGTTGCTGGAATCGTGGGGCGTCCGGCCGGACTTCGTCGCGGGCCATTCGATCGGTGAGCTGGCGGCCGCGCACGTGGCGGGTGTCTGGTCGCTGGAGGACGCCTGTGTCGTGGTGGGCGCGCGGGGCCGGTTGATGCAGGAACTCCCGTCCGGTGGCGCGATGTTCGCCATCGCCGCGACCGAGGACGAGGTGCGCCCGTACCTCTCCGAGCGGGTCGGCATCGCGGCGGTCAACGGCCCGTCCTCGGTGGTGCTTTCGGGCGCCGAGGACGACGTCGCCGAGGTGGCCGCGGGCTTCAAGGAGCGGGGCCACAAGACGAGCAGGCTGCGGGTTTCGCATGCCTTCCACTCGCCGCTGATGGAGCCGATGCTGGCGGAGTTCCGGCAGTTCCTGCAGGTGGTGGACTACGCGCAGCCCCGGATCCCGGTGGTCTCGAACGTCAGCGGCGAACTGGCGACCGCCGACGAACTCCGCGACCCGGAGTACTGGGTGCGTCATGTGGTCGAAGCCGTGCGGTTCGCCGACGGGGTCCGGTCGCTGAGCGCCGCGGGCGTCGGTACCTACCTGGAACTCGGCCCGGACGCGGTGCTGTGCGCGATGGCAGGGGACTGCCTGACCGGCGAGGACGACGTCGTGCTGGCGCCGGTCGCGCGCCGGGACCGTCCGGCGGCCGGGGTGCTGCACGCGGCGCTGGCGGTCGTGCACGCCCGCGGCGGCGTCGTCGGCTGGGAATCGTTCTTCGCCGGGACGGGCGCGAAGCGCGTCGAGCTGCCCACGTATGCCTTCCAGCGCACGCGTTTCTGGCTCGAAGGACCGACGGGCACCGGCGGTGCCGGGATCGGGCAGACCGCGTCCGCGCACCCGCTGCTGTCGGCGGTGGCCAATCTCGGTGACGACGGCGTGGTGCTGACCGGCCGGATCTCCCTGCGCACCCACCCGTGGCTGGCCGACCACGGCATCGCGGGTTCGGTGCTGCTGCCCGGAACGGCCTTCGTGGAGATGGCCGTGCACGCGGCCGGGCACGTCGGCTGCACGACGGTCGACGAGCTGACGCTGCGGGCGCCGCTGACGGTCCCGGACACCGGGGGCGTGGTGCTGCAGGTCGTGGTGAGCGCGGCGGGCGAAACCGGCGACCGGTCGATCGACGTGTACTCCCGCGCCGAGGACGACATCGCGGACATGACCTGGACCCACCACGCGAGTGGCAGGCTGGCCACGTCCGGGGCCCGGATCGGCGACCTCGGGGTGTGGCCGCCGGAGGGCGCCGAGGCCGTCGAAATCGGTGGCCTGTATGAGGATCTGGGCGCCGAGGGGTACGCGTACGGGCCGGTGTTCCGCGGGCTCAAGTCGGTGTGGCGGCGCGGTGGCGAGGTGTTCGCCGAGGTCGCGCTGCCGGAGGAGGCACGCGAGGAGGCCGCGGCGTTCGACCTCCACCCGGCGCTGCTGGACGCGGTGCTGCACGCCACCGACTACGCCGAGGGCGCGGCACGAGGCCGCGACGAGATCGAGCTGCCGTTCGCCTGGACCGGGGTCGCGTTGCACGCCACCGGCGCCGACGTGCTGCGGGCGCGGATCTCGGTCTCCGGAACCGGCGGGATCACGCTGGAGCTGGCCGATGGCACCGGCGCGCCGGTGGCGACGGTCGGCGCGGTCCGGATGCGCCCGCTGCCCGCCGACCGGCTGAGCGGCCGGGACCAGTCGCTGTTCCGGGTCGGCTGGAACCCGCTCGGCGGAGCGGACGGCCCAGCGCGCCGCCTGGCCGTCGTGGGCGCGGACGTCCTCGGGCTCGGCGACGGTGTCCCGGTGTTCGAGGATCTGCACACGCTGGCCGCGGCCGGAATTCCCGACGCGGTCGTGGTCCCCGCTGTGTCCGATGTGGACGGTCCGGCGGTCGTCGACGCCGCGCACGAGGTCACCCTCCGGGTACTGGACCTGTTGCAGCGCTGGCTTTCCGGCGACCGGTTCGCCGAGACCACGCTGGTGGTGGTGACCCGAGGCGCGGTGGAGCCGGACACCGCGGCGGGACTCGCCTGCGCCCCGGTGTGGGGCCTGGTGCGCTCGGCGCAGGCGGAGAACCCGGGACGGTTCGTGCTCGTCGACGTCGACCAGGACGGCCTCACGTCCCGGACCGTGGCCGCCGCGCTGGCTTCCGGCGAGCCCGAGCTGTCGGTGCGGGGCGGAGTGCTGCGCGCGCCGCGGATGGTGCGGGTGAAGGCACCCGAGCCCGAGGCCGCGACGTCGTGGGACCCGGACGGCACCGTGCTGATCACCGGCGGGACCGGCGGCCTGGGCGCGCACGTCGCGCGGCATCTCGTCGGCACCAGGGGAGTGCGGCGGCTGCTGCTCGTCAGCCGTCGTGGCCCGGCGGCGCCGGGCGCGGCGGAGCTGACCGCGGAGCTGGAAGCGCTCGGCGTGTCGGTCCGGGTCGCCGCGTGTGACGCCGCCGACGCGGACGCGCTTTCCTTGCTGCTGCGGGAAATTCCGGACGAACATCCGCTGCGCGCGGTCGTGCACACGGCGGGTGTGGTGGACGACGCGCTGATCGGCACCCTGACCCCGGCCCAGGTGGCCGAGGTGCTGCGGTCCAAAGTGGACGCCGCATGGCTGCTGCACGAACTGACCCGCGGGCTCGACCTGGCGAACTTCGTCCTGTTCTCCTCGGTCGCCGGGCACCTCGACGGCGCGGGACAGGGCAACTACGCCGCGGCTAACGTCTTCCTCGACGCGCTCGCCGCGTACCGGACCTCGCTCGGCCTGCCCGCGACGTCGCTCGCGTGGGGCCTCTGGTCCGGCCCCGACGGCATGGGCGGCAGGCTGGCCGACGCGGACCTGCGGCGCGCGAACAGCCTCGGGCTCACGGCGCTGACCCCGGAGGAAAGCCTCGCGACGTTCGACGCGGCGTTGCGCACCGGCGAGGCCGCGGTGCTGCCGGTGCGGGTGGACCTCGCGGCCCTGCGCTCGCGGGCGGACGGCGTGCCCGCGATGCTGCGTGGCCTGGTGCCCGCCCCACGCCGCGCCGCCGGGCAGGCCGCGGCCGGACCGGCGGCGCCCGCCACCCCGGACTGGCTGGCCGGAGTGAACGACGGCGACCGCGCACAGGCCGCGTTGGACCTGGTCCGCACGCACGTCGCCGCCGTACTCGGGCACGCGGGCGGCGACGCGATCGCGCCGGACCGCGCGTTCGGCGAGATCGGGTTCGACTCGCTCGCCGCGGTCGAACTGCGCAATCTGCTGGAATCCCGGACCGGGCTGCGGCTGCCGGTCACGTTGATCTTCGACTACCCGACGCCGCGCGTGCTGGCCGCGCACATTCTGGAGAAGGCGGGCGGCGGGCAGCGGTCGGTCACCGTGCGGCAGAGCACGGCGAGCGCGGACGACGAGCCCATCGCGATCATCGGAATGAGCTGCCGTTACCCCGGCGGTGTCAGCACGCCGGAGGAGCTGTGGCGCCTGCTGGCCGAGGGTACCGACGCGGTGTCCTCGTTCCCGGTGGACCGCGGCTGGGACGTCGGTACTCTGTACGACCCCGAGCCGGGCAAACCGGGCAAGAGCTACGCGCACGAGGGCGGCTTCCTGCACGACGCCGCGCAGTTCGACCCGGAGTTCTTCGGCATCGGGCCGCGCGAGGCGCAGGCGATGGACCCACAGCAGCGGCTCGCGCTGGAGATCTCGTGGGAGGCGCTGGAGCGCGCGGGCATCGACCCGCTTTCCTTGCGCGGCAGCCGGACCGGCGTGTTCGCCGGGGTCATGTACCACGACTGGGGAACCCGGCTCGGCGAGGTGTCCGAGGACGTCGCCGCCTATCTCGGCAACGGCAGCCTGGCGAGTGTGGTGTCCGGCCGGGTGTCCTATGTGCTCGGTCTCGAAGGGCCGACGGTCACCGTCGACACGGCGTGCTCGTCCTCGCTCGTCGCGCTGCACTGGGCGATCCAGGCGCTGCGCCGGGGCGAATGCGAGCTGGCGCTGGCCGGTGGCGTGACCGTGATGTCCACTCCGGACACTTTCGTGGACTTCAGCCGTCAGCGCGGACTGGCCGCCGACGGCCGGTGCAAGTCGTTCGCCGCGGGTGCGGACGGCACCGGCTGGGGTGAGGGCGCCGGGATGCTGCTCGTCGAACGGCTGTCCGACGCGGTGCGCAACGGGCACGAGGTGCTGGCCGTGGTCCGCGGGTCCGCGGTCAACCACGACGGCGCCAGCAACGGCCTGACCGCGCCCAACGGTCCTTCCCAGCAGCGGGTCATCCTGCAGGCGCTGGAAAGCGGCGGGCTCACACCGTCCGATGTGGACGTAGTGGAGGGGCACGGGACGGGCACGACGCTCGGTGACCCGATCGAGGCGCATGCCCTGCTCGCCACCTATGGCCAGGACCGCGAGCGGCCGCTGCTGCTCGGTTCGGTCAAATCGAACCTGGGGCACACCCAGGCCGCGGCCGGGGTCGCCGGCATCATCAAGATGGTGCTGGCCCTGCACAACGGCGTGCTGCCCCGGACGCTGCACGTGGACGCGCCCTCGCCGGAGGTCGACTGGGCCTCGGGCTCGGTCGAACTGCTGACGGAACCGCGTGAGTGGGCCGAAAACGGGCATCCGCGCCGGGCCGGGGTGTCCTCGTTCGGCGTCAGCGGCACCAATGCCCACGTGATCATCGAACAGGCACCACCCGCCGAAGACCTTGCGAACACCGAGTCGCTTCCGGTCCTTCCGCTGGTGCTGTCCGGGAAGAGTGTCGTGGCGTTGCGGGCGCAGGCCGCCCGGCTGCGGGACTTCGTCGAGGAGCGTCCCGAGATCCCGCTCGGCACGCTGGCGCGTTCGCTGGCCACCTCGCGTGCGGCGCTCGAACACCGGGCCGCGGTGATCGCGGGCGACCACGCGGAACTGATGCGTAGCCTGGAAAAGCTGGCCGCGGGGGAGACCGCGGCGTCGGTGGTGACCGGCGCGGTAGGGGAGCACAAGCTCGCGTTCCTGTTCTCCGGTCAGGGTGCCCAGCGGATCGGCATGGGCCGCGAACTCGCCGAGGTGTCCGAGGTTTTCGCGACCGCGCTCGACGAGGTTTGTGCCGCGTTCGATCGCGAACTCGACCGGCCGCTGCGTGCGGTGATGTGGGCGGAGCCGGGCTCGCCGGAAGCCGCGTTGCTCGATCGCACCGAGTACACGCAATGCGCGTTGTTCGCGATCGAGGTCGCGTTGTTCCGGTTGTTCGAAACCTGGGGCATCACTCCGGGTTTCGTCGCGGGGCACTCCATCGGGGAACTCGCCGCGGCCCATGTCGCGGGCGTCTTCTCGCTGGCCGACGCCTGCACGCTGGTCGCCGCGCGCGGACGGCTGATGAACGCGCTGCCCGAGGGCGGCGCGATGGTCGCGGTCGCGGCGCCCGAGGACGAGGTCAGCGCGCTGCTGGCCGGTCACGAGGACGTCGCCATCGCGGCGGTGAACGGCCCGGCGGCGGTCGTCGTCTCCGGTGAAGAAGCCGCCGTGCTCCGGATCGCCGACGCGGTCAAGGAAAGCGGCCGCGAGACCCACCGGCTCACGGTGAGCCACGCGTTCCATTCGCCGCTCATGGAGCCGATGCTCGCCGAGTTCGGCGAGATCGCGGCCGGGATCTCCTATCAGGCGCCGCGCATCCCGGTCGTCTCCGCGCTGACCGGCGCGGTGGCGACGGCCGACGAGCTGTGCTCGCCGGGGTACTGGGTGCGGCACGTCCAGGCCACCGTCCGCTTCGGCGACGCCGTGCGGACACTCGCGGGCGAGGGCGTGCGCACCTTCGCCGAGCTGGGCCCGGACAGCGTGCTTTCCGCGGCGGGTAGCCGGAACGTCGAAGACGGCGCGGACTTCGTGTTCACGCACGTCCTGCGGCGTGAGCGGGCCGAGCTGCCCGAGCTGATGGCGGCCGTCGGGCGGCTGCACGTACGCGGGATCAGTCCGGATTGGACAGTGTTGCTGGGCGAGGGCCCGCGCACCGCGTTGCCCACCTATGCCTTCCAGCGCAGGCGGTTCTGGCTCGACGCGACTCCGGCGCGGGACGTGGCCGGGGTCGGCCAGCGGGCCGCCGCGCACCCGATGCTCGGCGCCGTGGTCGCGGTCCCGGGTTCGGACGGGGTCGTGCTCACCGGCCGTCTCTCGGTCGAGAGCCAGCCATGGCTTGCCGACCACGTCGTGCGGGACTCGGTGCTGCTGCCCGGCACCGGTTTCGTCGAACTGGCGATCCGGGCCGCCGACGAGGTCGGCTGCGCGGCCGTCGAGGAACTCACCCTGCGGGCTCCGCTGATCCTGCCGGAGTTCGGCGGCGTGGCGTTGCAGGTCGTCGTCGGTGCCGAAGAAGCGGGCCGTCGCGCGCTGTCGGTGTACTCGCGGGCCGAGGACGCTCCGGCCGATCTCCCCTGGACACTGCACGCGAGCGGTGTGCTGGGCGTTGAGGCACAGCCGGAATCGTTCGACCTCACCGCGTGGCCGCCGGAAGGCGCCGTCCCGATCGACGTCGAGGGCGCATACGAGCGGCTGATCGACCGGGGCTACGGCTACGGCCCGGTCTTCCAAGGGATGCGTGCGGCCTGGCGACGCGGCGAAGAGATTTTCGCCGAGGTCGCGCTGCCGCCGGAAGCCGTGGACTCGGCGGCCGCGTTCGGGCTGCACCCGGCCCTGCTGGACGCCGCCATGCACGCCGACCTCCTCGGCGAGAACGACGGCGCGACGCTGCTTCCGTTCGTGTGGAACGGGGTCACGCTGCACGCGGCGGGCGCCGCGATGCTGCGCGTCCGGCTCACCCGGCTTTCGGGTGACGAACTGACCGCGATCGACGTCGCGGACGGCGAAGGCAGGCCGGTGGCTTCGGTGCGCTCGCTGGTTTCCTTCCCGATCACCGACGAACAACTCGCCGAGGCCGCCACGCACGGGCACGCCGGTGAGCTGTTCCGCGTAGCGTGGAACCCTTACCCCGCAGCGGTTCCGGCGGGGACGGCAACGAACTGGGCCGTGCTCGGCGACAACCTCGGCCAGGATCTTCCGGCGTACGAAGATCTGGGTGCCCTGCTATCCACTGTGGACGCCGGAGCGGAGGTGCCGGACGTCGTCGTGCTCGCCCCGGCGGACACGAACGCCACCGATGACGTCCCCGCCCGGACACGGACGACACTGACCGGGCTGCTGTCGGTTATGCAGGACTGGCTGGCCGATGACCGGTTCGCCGCGTCACGGCTGGTGGTGACCACCCGCGACGCCGAGACGGATCCGGTGCAGGCGCCGGTGCGGGGCCTGGTGCGGGCCGCGCAGGCCGAGCATCCCGGCCGGTTCGTCCTGGTCGATCTGGCCGGTGACGCCGCCGTATTGCCCGCGGTGGTGGAGTCCGGCGAGCCGGAGGCCACGCTGCGCGACGGCGCGATGTTCGTGCCGCGCCTGGTCAGGATCCCGGCTCCCGAGGCTGCTGAATCGTCCACATGGGACACCGAAGGCACGGTGCTGATCACCGGCGGCACCGGGGGACTGGGCGGTCTCGTGGCCCGGCACCTGGTCGCCGCGCACGGGATGCGGCACCTCCTGTTGACCAGCAGGCGTGGCCCGGACGCCCCGGGCGCCGAGCGGTTGCGCGCGGAGCTGGCCGAACTCGGCGCCTCGGTCTCGATCGTCGCTTGCGATGTCGGCGACCGCGAAGCCGTCCGCGGTCTGCTGGCGGAGGTTTCCGCCGAGCACCCGCTGACCGCTGTCGTGCACGCCGCCGGGGCCGCGGACAGCGCGGTGTTCGACGCGCTCACCGGCGAGCAGTTCGACGCCGTGCTGCGGCCCAAGGCCGACGCGGCCTGGCATCTGCACGAGCTGACCCGGGATCTCGACCTGGCGGCGTTCGTGCTGTTCTCCTCCGCGGGCGGCATGGTCCTCGCCGCGGGGCAGGGCAACTACGCCGCGGCCAACGCCTTCCTCGACGGTTTGGCCGGATTCCGCCGGGCACAAGGACTTCCGGTCACCTCGCTCGCCTGGGGCCTGTGGGCCGAGAACACCGGTCTCGGTGGTGAACTCGGCGAGGCCGATCTGCGGCGGATGGCCCGGCTCGGCATGCCCGCGCTCACCGCCGCCGACGGTCTGGCGCTGCTGGACGAGGCCCTGCGGGCGGACGAGTCCGTCACGGTCCCGATCCGCCTCGATCTCGCGGCCTTGCGTGCCCGGACCGACGAGGTTCCCGCGCTGCTGCGCGGTTTCCTGGCCGCACCTACGCGACGGGCCGCGTCCGGAACCGCCGCACTCACCGCAGCCTCGGGCAACGGCCTCGCCGAACGGCTTTCCGGCCTTTCCGGGGTCGAACGCGACCGGTTCCTGCGGGAGCTGGTGTGCACGCAGGTCGCGTCGGTGCTCGGATACGACGGCGCGGGGGACATCGACGACGGCAAGGCGTTCAAGGAGCTGGGCTTCGACTCGCTGGCCGCGGTCGAGCTGCGCAATCTCCTCGGCGCGGCGACCGGGCTCACCCTGCCCGCCACGCTGGTCTTCGATCACCCCAACGCGCGGGCGATCGCCACCTACCTGGCGGACAAGCTGATCGGCGCCGCCGCGGTGGCGCCCGCGGCGCCCACCGTGACGGTGGCGCGCGACGAGCCGATCGCGATCGTGGGCATGAGCTGCCGTTACCCCGGCGGCGTCACGTCGCCGGAGGACCTCTGGCAGTTGCTGGTGACCGGCACCGATGCGGTCACCGGGATGCCGGCCGATCGCGGCTGGGATGTCGAGGGCATCTACGACCCCGAACCGGGCGTCCCGAACAAGACCTACACCCGCGAAGGCGGATTCCTGCACGACGCCGCGGAGTTCGACCCCGGATTCTTCGGGATCGGGCCGCGGGAAGCCCTGGCGATGGACCCGCAGCAGCGGCTCATGCTGGAGCTGGCCTGGGAGGCCGCCGAACGGGCCGGGGTCGACCCGAGTTCGTTGCGCGGCAGCCGGACCGGCGTCTTCGCCGGGCTGATGTACGACGACTACGGCAGCAGGCTGCGCAACCCACCGGAGGATCTCGCCGGGTACCTGACCAACGGCAGTTCCGCCGCCATCCTGTCCGGCCGGATCTCGTATCTGCTGGGGCTGGAAGGCCCGTCGCTGACGGTGGACACGGCGTGTTCGTCCTCGCTGGTCGCGCTGCACCTCGCGATGCAGGCGCTGCGTAACGGCGAATGCTCGCTCGCGCTGGCGGGCGGCGTGACCGTACTGTCCACTCCGGACGCTTTCGTCGACTTCAGCCGTCAGCGCGGACTCGCCGCGGACGGCCGGTGCAAGTCGTTCTCCGCCGCGGCCGACGGCGTCGGCTGGGCGGAAGGCGCCGGGCTGCTGCTCGTCGAGCGGTTGTCCGACGCACAGCGGCTCGGGCACGACGTGCTGGCGGTCGTGCGCGGCAGCGCGGTCAACCAGGACGGCGCCTCCAACGGTTTGACCGCGCCGAACGGTCCTTCGCAGGAACGGGTGATCCGGGCGGCGCTGACCGCTTCCGGGCTCACGACGTCCGATGTGGACGCTGTGGAGGCACACGGCACGGGCACCACCCTCGGCGACCCGATCGAGGCGCAGGCGCTGCTCGCCACCTACGGCCAGGACCGGCCCGAAGACCGGCCGTTGCTGCTCGGCTCGGTGAAGTCGAACCTCGGGCACGCGCAGGCGGCGTCCGGCGTGGCCGGGATCATCAAGGTGGTGCAGGCGCTGCGCAACGACCTGCTGCCGAAGAACCTGCATCTCGACGCGCCC
Source organism: Amycolatopsis sp. NPDC058986 (assembly GCF_042741125.1). Classification (NCBI taxonomy): domain Bacteria; kingdom Bacillati; phylum Actinomycetota; class Actinomycetes; order Pseudonocardiales; family Pseudonocardiaceae; genus Amycolatopsis; species Amycolatopsis sp. NPDC058986. Next base: position 40,604 of record NZ_JBHYJW010000065.1, read on the forward strand.
TCACCGCACGTCGACTGGTCGGCGGGCGCGGTGGAACTGCTCACCGAGGCGCGGCCGTGGCCTTCGGCCGGACGTCCGCGCAGGGCTGGGGTGTCCTCGTTCGGGCTCAGCGGCACCAACGCGCATGTGATCATCGAGGAGGCGCCGGCCGCACCCGTCGAGACAGCGAGCGAGGACGCGCCCGCGCTGCCGCTCGTGCCGCTGGCACTGGCGGGTAGCTCGGTGGACGGCCTGCGCGCCCAGGCGGCGAAGCTCGCCGATCACCTCGGCGAGGACACCGGCTTGCTCGACGTCGGTTACTCGCTCGCGACCGGCCGCGCCGCGCTGGATCACCGCGCCGTCGTGCTGGCGGCCGGCACCGAGTCGGCGATTCGCGGCCTTTCCGCGCTCGCCAAGGGAGAAACCACGACCGACGTCGTCGCGGGGCCGACGCGGACTGGCGGGCTGACGGCGTTCCTCTTCACCGGTCAGGGTGCCCAGCGCATCGGGATGGGCAAGGAGCTGTACGGCACCTTCCCGGCCTTCGCGACGGCGCTCGATGAGGTGTGCGTCGCGCTCGATCCGGAACTCGACCGGCCGCTGCGCGAAGTCATGTGGGCCGAGCCGGACTCGCCCGAAGCCGAACTGCTGGACCACACGGCGTACACGCAGAGCGCGTTGTTCGCGGTCGAGGTTGCGCTCTTCCGGCTGCTGGAGTCGTGGGGTGTCACGCCCGACTTCGTCACCGGGCACTCCGTCGGCGAGCTGGTGGCCGCGCACGTCTCCGGCGTGCTCGACCTGGCCGGCGCCGCCGTGCTGGTGGCCGCGCGCGGCCGGTTGATGCAGGCGTTGCCCGCGGGCGGGGCGATGGTCTCCGTCGCCGCGGACGAACAGCGAGTGCGGGACGCGCTCGTCGACGGCGCTGGGATCGCCGCGGTCAACGGGCCGCGTTCGGTGGTGCTCTCCGGGGCCGAGGACGCGGTGCTGGCGGTCGCCTCGCGGCTGGCGGACGAAGGTGCCAAGACGCGACGGCTGCGTGTTTCGCACGCCTTCCATTCGGCACTGATGGAGCCGATGCTCGCGGAATTCCGCGCGGTGGCGGGGAAACTGACCTGCCGCGCGCCGGTCGTCCCGATCGTGTCGAACCTGACCGGCGAGGTCTGCGCGCCCGAGCTGCTGACCGACCCGGAGCACTGGGTACGGCACGTCCGCGAACCGGTCCTGTTCGGCCAGGGCGTCCGCTCGCTCGTCGAGGCCGGGGTCACCCGGTTCCTCGAGGTCGGCCCCGACGCGGTGCTGAGCGGCATGGCCACGGAATGCGTCGAGGAGAAGGACGGCACGGCCCAGGTACCGACCCTGCGTCGTGCGCGGCCGGAGGCGCAGACACTGCTCAAGGCGATCGCGGAACTGCACGTGCTCGGCGACGGCCCCGACTGGTCCGCGTTCTTCGCGGGCAGGGGCGCCCGCCGGGTGGATCTGCCGACGTATGCCTTCCAGCGCAAGCATTTCTGGCTTCTCGACGGCGCCGCCTCCAGTGACGTGGGTTCGGCGGGGCTCGGCGCGGCGGAGCACCCGCTGCTGGGCGCGGTGGTCGAGCTGCCGGGCACCGGCGGGGTGGTGCTGACCGGCAGGCTGTCGCCGGATCACCAGCCGTGGCTGGCCGATCACCGGGTGCTGGACCGCATCCTGTTGCCGGGGACCGCGTTCGTCGAGCTGGCGATCCGCGCGGGCGACCAGGTCGGCTGCGCCGTCGTCGAGGAACTGACCCAGCGCGCGCCGCTGGTGCTGCCCCGCGCCGGCGGGGTGAACGTGCGGGTGGTCGTGGGACCCGAGCAGTCCCCGGAGTCCGGCCGCCGATCGCTGGAGGTGTATGCGCGCTCCGACAGCGACGGCGAATGGCAGCTGCACGCGGCCGGTGTGCTCGCCCCGGAGACGGCCTCGGCGCCGTTCGACCTCACGGAGTGGCCGCCGCGCGGCGCGGAGCCGTTCGCTCTCGACGGGGTCTACGAGCACTTGGACGCGCTCGGCTACGGGTATGGCCCGATGTTCCAGGGCGTCCGGGCGGTGTGGCGGCGCGACGGCGAGGTCTTCGCGGAGGTCGCGCTACCCCCTGAGGCCGCCGCCGAGGCGGCGACGTTCGGGCTGCACCCGGCGTTGCTCGACTCCGCGGTCGGGACGACGGACTACCTCGTGGACGGCGGCCCGCTGGCGATCACCGAGACGGCGATCCCGTTCGCCTGGACCGGGGTGTCGCTGCACGCGGCGGGAGCCGCCTCGCTGCGGGTCCGGACGACCCCGGCCCCCGGCGGGAACGGGGCCTCGCTCGCCATCGCGGACAGCGAGGGCAAGCCGGTGGCGTCGATCGAATCGCTGGTGCTGCGGCCGGTGCCCGAGGCACAGCTAGGCGCCGGACGGCCCGCGCCGGAGTCGCTGCTGCGGATCGGCTGGAAGCCGAAGCAGGTCGAGCCGGGGACGGTCGTCCCCGAGGACTGGGCGGTGTTCGGGACCGGCGATCTCGGCCTCGGCGTGCCGGTGTATAACGACGTCGACGCACTGACCACAGCGATCGAGTCCGGGGCGCCGGCGCCGCAGGTGCTGGTGCTGCCGGTCGAACCGATGTCCGGGACCATGGCCGAGCGGGCACACGAGCTGCTCCGGCGGACCCTGCAGCGGGTGCAGCGCTGGCTGGCCGAGCCGCGGTGCGCGACCGGGCGGCTGTTCGTGCTGACCAGCGACGCGGTGCGGGCGTCCGGTGCGCCCGATCCGGCGCAGGCTTCGCTGTGGGGCCTGATCCGGGCGGCACAGGCGGAAAACCCGGGCAGGCTGGTACTGGCCGATGTGGACAGTGTCGTGACCTTGCCGACACTGGCCACCGTGCTGGCTTCCGGTGAGCCCGAGGTCGCCGTGCGGAACGGGGAAATCCTGCTGCCCCGGTTCGAACGCGTGTCCACTGTGGACTCCGAATTCGCGCCTTCGCCCGAGGGCACGGTCCTGATCACCGGTGGTGCGGGGTTGCTCGGCGCGATGCTCGCCCGGCATCTGGTGGCCGAGCACGGCGTCCGGCACCTGGTGCTGACCAGCCGTCGGGGGATGGACGTGCCGGGTGCGGCCGAACTGCACGCGGAACTCACCGGGCTCGGCGCATCGGTGTCCATTGTGGCCTGTGACGTCGCCGATAGGGACGCGCTCGCGGCCCTGCTCGACGGTGTGCCCGCCGAGCATCCGCTGACCGCGGTGGTGCACGCGGCGGGCGCGATGGACAGCGCGGTCTTCGGCTCGCTGACCGCCAAGCAGCTCGACGTCGTGTTGCGGCCGAAGGTCGACGCGGCCTGGCATCTGCACGAGCTGACCAAGGACCTCGACCTGGCCGCGTTCGTGCTCTACTCCTCCGCCGGGGGCACGGTGATCACGGCTGGGCAGGCGAACTACGCGGCGGCCAACGTGTTCCTCGACGCGCTCGCCGAGTACCGCGTGGCGAACGGGCTGCCGGGCAAGTCGCTCGGCTGGGGTCCCTGGGTGGGCGCCGAAGGGCAGGTCGACGTCGAGTGGATCGGCCGGGGCGGTATCGCGGAACTGGATCGGGAGGAGGGGCTGGCGTTGTTCGACGCGGCGATGGGCGCGGCGGACGCGGTGCTGGCGCCGATCAAGCTCGACCCGGAACGGCGCCGCAGGCTCGACCTCCCCGCCCTGTTGCGCGGCATGTTCGGGGCACCCGCACGCCGCGTCGTGCAGGCACCGTCGCCGGTCGCCGCCGTGGAACGACAGGTCTCGCTTGCCGAGCGGCTGGCCTCGGTTCCCGCCGACGAGCGGGAGCGGGCCGTGCTGGACCTGGTCTGCACCAACGCCGCCGCCGTGCTCGGGTACGCCGACGCGATGGAGATCGACTCGCGGAAGGGCTTCACCGACCTCGGGCTGGATTCGCTGGCGGCGCTGGAACTGCGCAACCGGCTCGGCACCGAGACCGAGCTTCGCCTGCCCGCCACGCTGATCTTCGACTATCCGAGCCCGGTCGTGCTGGCCGAGTACCTGCTCGGCGAGCTGGCACCGGCCGAGGCCGCCCAGGAACCGGCGTCGGCGGACGACGAAACGATCCGGCGCGTTCTCGCGGCGGTCCCGATCGCCAAACTGCGCGAGGCGGGGCTGCTGGACGCGCTGCTGGCGCTGGACACCGGCGCCGCCCGGGTGACGTCCGATGTGGACAGTGCGGCGGCGGTCGAGGAATTGGATCTCGGCGCACTGGTACAGGCCGCGCTCGGCGAGGACAACGGCGAACGGAGTGACGTGTGAACCAGCAGCAGCCGTCGACCGAACAGATCGTCAGCGCGCTCCGGAAGTCCCACGCGGACAACGAACGGCTGAAGCGCGAGAACGCCCGGCTCGCCGCCGCCGCGAACGAGCCGATCGCGATCATCGGGATGGGCTGCCGCTATCCCGGCGGCGTTACGTCCCCGGAAGAACTGTGGCGGCTCGTCGCGGACGCCCACGACGTGATCTCGGAGTTCCCCGCCGACCGCGGCTGGGACCTGGCCGCGCTGTACCGGCCCGAACCGGGGACCCCGGGAACGACCTACACGCGGCGCGGCGGGTTCGTCGACGGGGCGGGCGACTTCGACCCGGGGTTCTTCGGGATCTCGCCGCGTGAGGCGGTGACGGTGGATCCCCAGCAGCGGTTGCTGCTGGAGGTCTCCTGGGAGGCGCTGGAGCGCGCCGGGATCGTCCCGGAGTCGTTGCGCGGCAGCCGGACCGGCGTGTTCACCGGGCTGATGTACCACGACTACGGCGGCGCCAGCACCGACGGCGGGATGGTGTCCGGCCGGATCTCCTACACGCTGGGGCTGGAGGGGCCTGCCATGACGGTGGACACCGCCTGCTCCTCGTCGCTGGTCGCGTTGCACACCGCGGCCGCGTCGCTGCGCGCGGGGGAGTGCGGGCTCGCGCTGGCGGGCGGGGTCACCGTGATGGCCACACCGGAGATGTTCGTGTACTTCAGCGAACAGCGCGGAATCGCCCCGGACGGGCGCTGCAAGTCGTTCGCCGGCGCGGCCGACGGCGTCGGCTGTTCGGAGGGCGCCGGAATCCTGGTCTTGGAGCGGCTGTCCGACGCGGTGCGCAACGGGCACCGGGTGCTCGCGGTGCTGCGCGGGTCGGCGGTGAACTCCGACGGCGCCAGCAGCGGACTGACCGTGCCCAACGGGCCGGCGCAGCAACGGGTGATCCGGCAGGCGCTCACCGCGGCCGAACTATCCACATCGGACATCGACGCGGTCGAAGCGCACGGCACCGGGACCGTGCTCGGCGACCCGATCGAAGCCAACGCGTTGCTGGCGACCTATGGCAAGGGACGGCCGTCGGACAAGCCGTTGTGGCTGGGTTCGGTGAAGTCGAACTTCGGGCACACGCAGGCCGCGGCCGGGGTCGCCGGGGTCATCAAGATGGTGGAGGCGATGCGCCACGGCGTCCTGCCGAAGACGCTCCACGTGGACGAACCGTCGTCCAAAGTGGACTGGGACGAAGGTGGCGTGCGGCTGCTCACCGAGGAGCGGGACTGGCCGCGCGAGGCGCGTCCGCGTCGTGCGGCAGTGTCCTCGTTCGGGCTGAGCGGTACCAACGCCCATGTGATCGTCGAGGAGTACCCGTCCGAAGAACCCGCACCGCGATCGGCGGCGACCGACGTCGTGGTGCCCTGCCTGCTTTCCGCGAGTACCGACAGTGGGGTGTCCGCGCAGGCGGCCCGGCTGCTGGGGTTCTTGCGGGAACGTCCGGAACCGTCCGTGGCCGATCTGGCGTTCTCGCTCGCCACCACCCGGACGTCGTTCGCGCACCGGGCGGCGGTGCTCGCCGCGAACCGGGACGAACTGCGGCAGGGCTTGAGCGCGCTGGCGGCGGGCGAGGAGTCCGCGGCGGTCGTGCGCGGACTGGCCAAGGCGGGCGGGTCGCTCGCCTACCTGTTCACCGGCCAGGGTTCCCAGCGTCCGGGCATGGGCCGGGGGCTGTACGAGGCGTATCCGGTGTTCGCCCGTGCCCTCGACGAGATCGCCGCCGAATTCGACCCCGTGCTGGACCGGCCGCTGCGTGAGCTGATGTTCGAAGCGGACGCGGACGACCTCGCCAGGACCGGGGCTACCCAGGTCGCGTTGTTCGCGCTCGAAGTGTCGCTGTTCCGGTTGCTGGAGTCGTGGGGAGTACGGCCCGCGTTCGTTGCGGGACACTCGATCGGCGAACTCGCGGCGGCCTACGTCGCCGGTCTGTGGTCGCTGCCCGACGCGTGCGCGCTTGTGGCGGCGCGCGCCCGGTTGATGCAGGCGCTGCCCGAGGGCGGCGCGATGGTCACGGTCGAGGCGGCGGAGGACGAGGTCCGCGCCGAACTCGTCGCCGGGGTCGACATCGCCGCGATCAACGGCCCGGCTTCGGTGGTGATCTCCGGAGCGGCCGAGGAAGTCGGGGCTGTCGCGTCGGTCTTCGAAGCACGCGGGCGGCGTACGCGCGCATTGCGGGTTTCGCACGCCTTCCATTCCGCGCTGGTCGAGTCGATGCTGGCCGAGTTCCAGGTCGTGGCGGAGAAACTGACCTACCTGGAGCCGACGCTACCGCTGGTGTCCACTGTGTCCGGTGCGCGTGCGAAAGCCGATGAGCTGCGCGACCCCGGCTACTGGGTGCGTCAGGTCCGCGCGACCGTGCGCTTCGCCGACGCCGTCCGGACGCTGGAAACCGCCGGAGTGACGCGATATCTCGAGCTGGGCCCTGCGGGTACCCTTTCCGCGCTGGCCAAGGAGTGCTGCGACGGCGGCACCTTTGTGCCGCTGCTGCGCAAGGACCGTGACGAGGTCCGGGAGCTGGTCCGGGCACTCGCGATCGCGCAGGTCCACGGCGAGCGGCTGGACTGGACGGCCTTCTCCGCCGAGCACGGTGGTACGCGGGTGGATCTGCCCACCTACGCGTTCGAGCGCAAGCGGTACTGGCTCGAATCCGGGACGTCTTCGCTGGACGGGGACCTCGCCGGGATCGGCCAGTTCGCCGCAGATCATCCGATCCTCGGCGCCGTGGTGACACTGTCCGAACAGGACCAGGTGGTGCTGACCGGCAGGCTGTCGCCCGGGAAGCAGCGCTGGCTCGCCGAGCACACCGTCGGGGAGCTGATGGTGTTCCCCGGCAGCGGTTTCGTGGAGCTGGCCGTCCGTGCCGGTGACGAGGTGGGCTGCGCGGAAGTGGCGGAGCTGACCCTCGCCGCTCCGCTGGTCCTGTCGGAAACGACGGGCGCGCGCGTCCGGGTGTTCGTCGGCGCGGCCGACGAGAGCGATCGTCGTCCGGTGACCATCTCGTCGCTCGCCGAGGACGCACCGCCGGACGCCGCGTGGACCACGCATGCGAGCGGCTTCCTCGGCGACCTCGAGAACGTCGCCGCTCAGTCGTCCGAGTGGCCACCGGCCGACGCGGTCGAAATCGATCTCACGGACCGCTATGAAACCTTGGCACAGCAGGGCTTCGGCTACGGTCCCGTGTTCCGCGGGTTGCGCTCGGCCTGGGCGCGCGGGGAGGACGTACTGGCTGAGGTCGTCCTGCCGGCGGAGACGGACGCGGGGGAGTATGGCCTGCACCCGGCCCTGCTCGACGCGGCGTTGCACGCGGTCGGGCTCGCGGGCCCCACTGTCGACAGGGCGGCCATGCCGTTCTCCTGGGCTGGCGTCCGGCTGCACTCGGCGGGCGCGCCCGCACTGCGGGTCACGCTGACTTCCCTGGGAGAGAACGAAATCTCGCTCGCGGCGACCGACCGGGAAGGAAACCTCGTCCTTTCCGTGCGCTCGCTGGCGTTCCGGCCGATCGAGGACGGTCGGTTCGCGGCGGCCCGCCACGACGCCTTGTTCCACGTCGGCTGGCAGCCGTGGGCGGGGACACCGGACGCGGCGCTACCCGAGGTCGCCGTGCTCGGCGACGTCGATCGCCTGGGGCACACGGAAACCTTGCGGAGCTATGCGACGCTGGCCGCTGTGGAGACCGTGCCCGAGCTCGTGTTCGCGGGCCTGCCTGCGGACGAGGCAACGGACACCGTCCGCGCCGCGCACGATCACGTCCACCAGGCACTCGCCCTCGTCCAGTCCTGGGCGGCGGACGAGCGGTTCGCCGCGTCGCGGCTGGTCGTGGTCACCGGCGGGGCGCTGGCCGACGAGCCCGTGCGCGGCCTGCTGCGGACGGCCGCTCAGGAGTATCCGGACCACTTCGCCCTGCTCGACGTCGAGAGCGGGCCGGTGCCCTTGACCGCGGTCGCCGCCGCTGTGCGGGCGGGTGAAACAGAACTCGCGGTGCGTGACGGCGCCGTCCACGTTCCCCGGCTGGCCAGGTTCACGCTGGAAGTGTCCACATCGGACAAGCTGGATCCCGCGGGCACCGTCTTGGTCACCGGGGGAACGGGCTTCCTCGGCGGTCTGGTCGCGCGGCATCTGGTGCTCGAACACGGGGTCCGGCGGCTGTTGCTGACCGGCAGGCGCGGGATGGACGCGCCGGGTGCGACCGAACTGCACGCGGAGTTGACCGGGCTGGGCGCGGAAGTGTCCATTGTGGCCTGTGACGTTTCCGACCGGGACACGCTGGCGGCCCTGCTCGACGGCGTGCCGTTGACCGCGGTGGTGCACACCGCGGGAGTGGTCGACGACGGCGTCCTGCCCGCGCTGACTCCTGAGCGGATGGACGCCGTGCTCGGGCCGAAGGCAGACGCCGCCTGGTACCTGCACGAGCTGACCCAGGATCTCGACCTGGCGGCGTTCGTGTTGTTCTCGTCCGTCGGCGGCACGCTCGGCGCTCCCGGCCAGGCCAACTACGCCGCCGCCAACGCCTTCCTCGACGCGCTGGCGCGGCATCGGGCAGCCCAGGGACTCCCGGCGGTTTCGCTGGCGTGGGGGCTGTGGTCGGGCGGCGGGATGTCCGGCGCGCTCGACGACGCCGATCTGCGCCGGATGGCGCGCTCGGGCGTGGCCCCGCTGGGCGCCGAAGAAGGATTGGCGTTGTTCGACGCGGCCATCGCGGGCTCGGCGCCGTCGCTCATGCCCGCGAAGCTGGACTTGGCGGCATTGCGGCGGCAACCGGGCGACGTGCCGCCGATCCTCGGCGGGCTCGTGCGCACCCGTCGCCGGGCCGCCACCGGAACCGAAGCCATCGCCGAGGCCGGTTCACGGCTGGCCGGTCTGGCCGGACCCGAACTCGAACGGGCGGCGCTGGACCTCGTGTGCACGACGGCGGCGCTGGTGCTCGGTCATGATCGCGCGGACGCGATCGATCCGGAGAAGGGCTTCCTCGACCTCGGCTTCGACTCGCTGACCGCGGTCGAATTCCGCAACCGGCTGGACCGGAGCACCGGCAAGAGGCTGCCCGCGACGCTGATCTTCGACTATCCGACGGCGGCCGCGCTGGCCGCGTTCCTGGTCGGCGAGTTCGCGGCGGAAGCGGTCTCCTCGCTCGACGCCGGTTTGGCGGCGTTGGAATCCGCGCTGCGTGCCGCGCGACCCGACGAGGGCGAGCACGCCGACGTTGCGGCCAAGCTGAAGGCACTCGTCACACTCTGGGGGCAGGCACACGGCAGCGCGGCGGAACCGTCCGATTTGGACGGAGCGACCGCGGACGAGCTGTTCGAGATCCTGGACGGGGAACTGGAATCCTCCGGTTTCCCACCGGAACAGCCGTGAAGGCCGGGGGCGGCGCCCCCGGCCTTCATCGCGACGTCGAGAAGGTCAGGCGGCGCCGACCTTGTCGCCCAGCTCCGCGGGCAGCTGGCTGCGGCCGCTCACCCCGAGTTTGCGGTACACCCGCGTGAGGTGCTGTTCGACCGTGCTCACCGTGATGAACAGGGTGCTGCCGATCTCGCGGTTGGTCCGGCCGAGCGCGGCCAGCTGGGCGACCCGCAGCTCGGCCTCGCTCAGCACCGCGGAATCGACCGGCTCGCCCGCGCCGGTGCGGGCGTGCTGCTCCGGGAGCTTCTTGGCGTGCGCCGGTCGCAGCGCACCCGGCGGCCGCGGGGCCGACCCGCCGCCCATTTCGCGCCACGGCTCGCGCGGGCGGCCGAGGATCGCCGTCGTCCGGCTGACCTCGAGCCGGTCGCCGGACTGCGTGAAGCATTTGATCGCCCGGTCCAGCAGCACCGGGCGGTCCTCCGGCCTGCCCGCCAGCGCGAGCACCCGCAGTGACATCCCGCGGAGGTAGCCGTCGGCCTCACCGGCCTGTGCCAGCTGCTGCCGCGCGAGGTCGCGGGCGACGTCGAGGTTGCCCAGCCGCAGGTTCGCCTCGGCCAGGTCGGTGCGCCAGGGCGCCAGGATCGGGATGTCGGAACCGACCCTGCTCGCCGAGCGCTGGAACTCCTGGAAGTCGCTGACCGCGGCCAGTGCGCGGCCGGTGGCGAGGTAGTAGTGCCCCCGGGCGCGCAGGAACAGCAGCCCGCCGATCGTCTCGAACATCGCTTCCGGCACCGGATACCGGAGGATCTCGGCGGCGTCGGCGAACCGGCCCGCGGTGACGTAGGCCCACAGCAGGCTGGTGAGCGGGTAGCTGATCGAGGCACCCCAGCCGGGCGCGCCGAGCAGTCCCAGCGCCGACTGCGCCCGCGCGGCCGCGCCCGCCACGTCGCCGCTGCGCAGCACGACCGAGGACCAGACGCCGTCGAGCATGGCGCGCCAGGTCGTCGCCCCGTGCCGGGCGGCCTCCTCGCTCAGCGTCGCCCACCACTTCTCCGCCCGGTCCGGCCGGTTGTCCAGTACCAGCGCGATGATCGCCGTGACGAGCGCTTCCAGCGTCGTGTCGCTGAGCTTGCAGTTCTGCAGGATCCGCTCGGCGCTGGCGGTGGTGGTGTCGTTGCCGCCCTGGGTCCACACCTGGGACAGCGAGTGGGCCGCCTGGTGCCACGGGTCGGGCTCCGGCCGTCCGCCCGTGGTGGCCGCCGACTGCGGCTGCGGACCGAAATACCACTGGTAGGCCAGTTTCAGCTCAGCCTCGGTCTGCTGGTCGAGCGCCTCGGGACGGCTGGTGAGCACGTTGAGCGCGGTCGTGTAGGTCTCGCGGTCGCCGTTCCACAGCGCGTGCCGCACCAGCACGGCCGAGTCGGCGTGCTCCAGGTTCCCGTCGACGGCGGCCTGGCGCAGGGTCTCCAGATAGGAGGTGGTCCCGGACGGGTTGACCCGCCAGGTGATCCAGGCCAGCGAGCGCACCAGCGCCTGCCGCTCGGCGGGATCGGTGGCCGCGGACAGGGCGAGTTTCAGGCAGCGGGTCGCGAACGGGATGTCCTCGGTCCGCGCCGCCAGCGCCGCCGCCCGCCGCAGCACCGGGATCGACCAGTTGCCGATCACCGCGCCCGCCGTCACCAGGTGCCCGGCGACCTCGCTCAGCGGGGCGGCCTGCTGGTGCTTCAGCTCGGCGGCACGCAGGTGCAGCCGGGATTTGGCGGCAGGGGAAACGCTCTCCAGCGTGGCCGCCTGGGTGGCCGCGTGCCGGAACCGGCCGTTCTCCAGCAGACCGCTGGCGGTCAGCACGGCCACCGACTCTTCGACGTCGGCCGGGGCGACGTCGATCAGGCCGCTCACCAGCTCGGTGGTGCCGGAAGCGCCGAGCACGGCCAGCGCGCCGGCGACCTCCCGCAGCCGGTCGTCGCCCCTGGCGAGGAACTCCTGGACCGCTTGCGCGAACGCGGTTCCGGTCACGAGCGGTGCCCGTGGCTCCGGGTGCCGGTTGTCCTGGATCAGCGCGTCGGCGAGCAGGGGATTCCCGGCGGTCAGTTCGTGCACCCGTGCGGCGAGGCCGGTGGCGGGCTCCCCGCCGAATGCCGTGGAGAGCCCGGCGGCGATGGTCGCGCGGGACAGCGGCACCAGGTGCACGTGATAATGCGGCTGGCGGGCGAAGCAGGCGTGCAGCCGTTGCTGGTCGTTGGCGGGATGATCGCTCTTGTTCAGGACCAGCAGCAGCCTGCTCGCCTGGATCCGGCGCTGCAGCTGGAGGAGTAACTGCAGCGACACCTCGTCGAGGAACTGCAGATCGTCGATCCCGATGACGACCGCCTGGTCCCTGGCGTGGTTCAGAATGGCGCGGCAGACGTCCCGCAGAAGCGGGGTGTCGGCAGGAGATGCGGCGTCCTGGACGGTGTTCGGCGGGCCGTGCTGGACTTCGGCGGCGCGCTCGGACAATTCCGCGGGCAGTCCCGGATTGCTGAGCAGCTGGTCGATGATCGCGGTGCCGAACTCCCGTTCGTCCGGTGCTCCGGTCGCCCGTAGTGTCAGAGCTCCCGATTCGGCGGCGTGGTCCAGAAAGTCATTCAGCAGCCGTGTTTTTCCGCTGGCAATTCCGCCACTGACCAGTACCAGGCGGCCCGACCCCTGTGTACTTCGCCGGAAATGTTCTCGCAGGGAATTCAAGGCCTCATTCGGCTCGTTGCGCACAATTACACCCCAGTTATTCGGAACTAATACGACCTCACGAATGGATGGGGTCCGCTTCCCTGCGCTTCGGGGATACCTCTGCACGGCCGCGGGCGGAACGACGATTTCCGCACGGACGCGCCCTCTCGCCCCGGTGACGGAGAGTTCGCGGATCCCACCGTGATTACGCGAAGTGACGAAGAATGCCTGTCGACCCGGCTCCACACGCCCCCGCGGTGTCATGGCGTGCCGTCCGCTGCCACGACTCGTGGATACCGGTCACGACCGGGCCGGACACGCCCGCCGGACGACGGGCGCCACGGGTGCCGGAGCACACCGGGGAGGCGCCGTGGCCGCCGGGCGAGGCCCCGGCCGGTCGTATGGATACCGAAGGAAGCCGGCTAATCGCTACACCTGTCACGCATACGCCTTCCGTCTCTGGTCACCACCGTTAGCCCCCTCGGCTACGCCCCAGCGTGCTTCCCAAATCCTGACGACGAAGGCATCCTCGCGTTGTCGTCAGCCCGGATAATACTGCAAGTCACCGGGATGCGGCACGTTCGAGTGAATTTTTCCCTGGGCGTGGGGTAGGGGTTGCCGCACTGGAGCAGCGCTCTCCGGCCGGTGCCCGCCGACCGGGGTTCCTCGCGCCCCCGACCACCTATAGGGGTTGTTCCAGGCGGCGCTGACCTGGCAAATTGCTTATCCCATGGCTGACACGAAAAGTGCCGGTGCCTGGATCCGCCGGTTCCACGCCACCGACGAGGCATCCGTCCGGCTGCTCTGCCTCCCCCACGCGGGTGGCTCCGCGACCTACTACTTCCCGGTCTCCCGCGCGCTCTCCCCGGCCATCGAGGTGGTGGCCGTCCAGTATCCGGGACGGCAGGACCGCCGGGCGGAGCCGTGCGTCGAGGACATCCGCGCGCTGGCGGACGCCATCGTCGCCGAGCTGCCCGCCTGGTCCGATCGTCCGCTCGCGCTGTTCGGGCACAGCATGGGCGCGACCATCGCCTACGAGGTCGCCCGGCGGATGGAGGCGGGGGGAACCCCGCCGGTCGGGGTCTTCGCCTCGGGCAGGCGCGCCCCCTCGGTGGCCCGCACCGAGTCCGTGCACCTGCGCGACGACGACGGCGTCGTGTCCGCGCTCAAGGAGCTCAGCGGCACCGAGGACCGGCTGCTCGGCGACGAGGAGCTCCTCCGCATGATCCTGCCCGCCGTGCGCAGCGACTACAAGGCCGTCGAAACCTACCGTCACGACGGCGGTCCCGAGCTGAGCGGCCCGCTGTGCGTGCTGGTGGGCGACAGCGATCCGGTCACCAGCATCGAGGACGCGCGGGCGTGGCAGCAGCACACGACCGGCTCGTTCCGGCTGGAAGTGCTGCCGGGTGGCCATTTCTACCTCAACGCGCAGGCGGCGGCGGTCCAGCGGACCATCGTGGCTCAGCTCGGCGACTGGGCGGCCCTCCCGACCGCTTCGTAACTCCCTCACGGAGGGTGACCCCTCCGCTGGAGGGTCCACTGTGGACTTCTCTGCCGTGAAGGCCTCCTTACCGGCGC
>NZ_JBHYJW010000066.1:0-40295 GCF_042741125.1 Amycolatopsis sp. NPDC058986
CCATGGATGCTGCCTCCGGGGCGGGGTCGGTCTCGGTGGTGTCGAGGCCCCACCCCCCCCGCCACATTGGGGTGTTTGAAACCCCGTGTTCGGCCGGACCGGAACAGCCGCTCCATCGCAAACACACGCCGTTATCTTCGCGTTGAGACAAGCGATAGCAAAGGTCCCTTGCTATCACCAGGAGTGTCGGGTGGGGTGGGTGAGGCAGGTGTGACGGCCAGCCAGGAAGCACCGGCTACGGAGCGTGGTCAGTAGTCCTTGAAGCCCTTGCCGGTTTTCCGGCCGAGGCGCCCGGCCGTCACGAGGTGCTCCAGCAGGGGCGCCGGGGCGAAGCCCTCCTCGCGGAATTCGTTGAACAGCGTCCGCTGGATGGCCAGGGAGACGTCCAGGCCGACGACGTCGAGCAGTTCGAACGGGCCCATCGGCAGGCCGCAGCCGACCTTCATGGCGGTGTCGATGTCGTCCGCGTCCGCGTAGTGGGCTTCGAGCATCTTCACCGCGTCGTTGAGGTACGGGAAAAGCAGCGCGTTCACGATGAAGCCCGCCCGGTCCCCACAGTGCACCGCGTGCTTGCCGACCGCCGCGCACACGGCGTCCGCGGTCGCGAGCACGTCGGGGGCGGTGGCGATCGTCGAGACGACCTCGACGAGCTTCATCACCGGGGCCGGGTTGAAGAAGTGCAGCCCGACCACATCGGACGGGCGGGAGGTCGCGGCGGCGCATTCGATCACCGGGAGCGAAGAGGTCGTGGTCGCCAGGATCGCGCCCGGCCGCACGACGTCGTCGAGCGCGGCGAAGACCGCCTGTTTGACGGCCAGTTCCTCGGCGACAGCCTCGATCACCAGGTCCACATCGGACAGTTGCTCGAAGTCGGTCACCGGGGAGATCCTGGCCAGCGCGGCCACACCGTCCGATTCGGACAGTTTGCCCTTGACGACGGCCTTGTCGAGCGACTTCTTCACCCGCGCGACCGAGGCATCGGCCTTTTCCTGGCTCCTGGCCCGCAGTACGACGTCGAAGCCGCGCTTGGCGAACACCTCCGCGATGCCGGTCGCCATCGTGCCGGTGCCCACGACGCCGACCTTGCGCACCTCGCGCGCGGCAGCCGCGTCCACAGTGGACGAACGCGAAGCCTCGTCGGCGACCACGGTCGGCGAGTCCGGCGCGTCGTAGGTGTAGAAACCGCGACCGGTCTTGCGGCCGAGCAGGCCCGCGGTGATCATCTGCTTCAGCAGCGGCGCCGGCGCGTGCAGCCGGTTGCGCGACTGGTGGTACATCGTGTCGAGGATTTCGTAGGCGGTGTCGAGGCCAATCAGGTCCAGCAAGGCCAGCGGGCCCATCGGGTACCCGCAGCCGAAGCGCATCGCCGCGTCGAGATCCTCGCGCGTGGCGTAGCGCTGCTCGTACATCCGAACCGCGTGGTTGAGGTACCCGAACAACAACGCGTTCGCGATGAACCCGGCGCGGTCGCCCATCACCACCGGCACCTTGCCCAGCCGCTCTGCGAACGCCACGACGTCGGCGACCACCTCGGGCTCGGTCACCACGGTCCGCACGACCTCGACCAGTTTCAGCACCGGAGCGGGGTTGAAGAAGTGCATGCCGACAACCTTGCCGGGACGCGCGGTGTGCACGCCGATCTCGGTGATCGACAGCGACGACGTGTTCGACGCGAACACCACGTCCGGGCGGGTGATCTTGTCCAGTTGAGAGAAGACATCCGCCTTCGCGCCCAGGTTCTCCGGGATCGCCTCGATCACAAGGTCCACATCGGACAGATCCGACAGCGACGTCGTGTACCGAATCCGGCCGAGCAGGGCGTCGCGGGCCGCTTCGTCGAGTTTGCCGCCGGACAGCGCCCGTTCGGTCGAATGCGCCAGATGCCCACGGCCGCGAGCGACGCACGAATCGTCGAGTTCGACCGCGATCACGTCCAGGCCGCTGCGGGCCAATACCTCGGCTATGCCGGCGCCCATCGTGCCCAAGCCGATCACACCGACCGTCGAGATGTCCCGCGCCATCGAGGCCTCCGGAGGTTACTCGCTAGTAGTTTGCTCCGCATACTGCCACGCCCCGGCCATCGGGACAGGGTCTGTCACCCTCCGAATCGAGTCAGATGAAACCGGTACACGTACCCGAACCGGCGAAACGCGCACCCGCATCGACGGCTCGCGTACCGGCGCAGCCGGCTCGCGTACCTGGACGGACGACACGGCGAAGCGGCTACTCGCCGAAGTTGGTGTCCACGAGTTCGCGGGCCTTGGCGAGGGCTTCGGTGGCTTGGGGGCCGCTGGCGCGGATCTCGATCCGGTCGCCTTGCCGAGCGCCGAGGGACATCAGTGCCAGCACGCTGTGCGCGTCAGCCTCCTGCTCGCCGAGGCGCACCGAGACCTCGGCGTCGAACCCGGCGAGGCTGCGCACCAGCACCGCGGCAGGCCGGGCATGCAGGCCGACGTCGTTGTGCAGGGTGAGCTCGATCGTCTCGCCGCCCCCGACTGGCGTCGCGGCTACGAGATCCTCGGGCACACCTGCCGCCGCGGCGGCTTCGGCGACGGCCTTGCGGTCGGCGCCACCCTGCGCGGCGACGGCGGCCGCGACCGCACCCTCGACCAGCGGGGCGTCCACGACCACCGCGGCGGACGGGTCGGCCAGCGTCTCCACCGCGAGTTCGGCGGTCATCTGCGCGCTGCCGAGGTCGTAGAGCAGCACGACCCCGGCGCCGGAATCGGCACGCTGGGTGGCGGCGACGACCTCGTCGTAGTCGGTGCCGATGCCCCCGCCCGGCAGTCCCCCAGCGGGCACGATGGTGACGTCGGGTGCCATCTGGGCGGCCAGTTCGGCGAGTCCTTCGGCCAGCCGCGCGCTGTGTGACACGAGCACGATTCCCACGCTCACCGGGCGGCCTCCGCGAACGCGCGCAGCAGCAGCGCCGTCGAACGCGCGCCGGGATCCATATGCCCCACCGCGCGTTCCCCGAGGTACGAGGCCCTTCCCTTGCGGGGCACCAAATCCACTGTGGACTCCGCACCGCGGTCGGCGGCGTCCGCGGCGGCGGTCAGCGCCGCGGCGAGATCGCCGCCCGTCGAGGCCGCCTCGACCGCGGGGGCCAGCGCGTCCACCATGGTCGCGTCGCCCACGACGGCCTTGCCCCGCGCCTGAACGCCTTCCAGCGCCGCCTTCAACGCCTCGATGAGCGTGGGCACATCGACCTCGTCGCTCGTGCCGAGTTTGCCCGAGGCACGCAGGAAAGCCGTGCCGTACAACGGTCCCGCCGCCCCACCGACCTTCGAGATCAACGTGGTGGCCGCGAGTTTCGCCACCGCCGCGGGCGTTTCCGGCACGCCGGCGTCGAGCGCGGCCACGAGAGCTTCGAAGCCCCGGTTCATGTTCTCGCCGTGGTCGGCGTCGCCGATGGCCCGGTCGAGTTCGATCAGCTCGGCCCGGTGCTCGGCCACCACCGCGGCCGCGGCCCGCAGCGCCGCGGCGACCCTCGTCGCGTCGCAGCCCATGTCAGACCCCCCACCGCAGCGCGGCGGTGTGCACCGGCGCGTCCCAGAGCCTGATCAGCTCGTCGTCCAGTTTGAGCACTGTCAGACTCATTCCCTGCATCTCCAGACTCGTGATGTACGGCCCGACGAGCCTGCGTTCGACCACGATCCCACGCTCGGCCAGCAGCCGCTCGGCGATGCCGTGCGCGAGGTACAACTCGACGAGCGGGGTCCCGCCCATCGAGTTGGTGAACAGCAGGACCCGGTCGCCGTCGGCGAAGGGCAGATCGGTGACCAGGGCTTCGAGCATCCTGGCCACGAGCGCGTCGGCGGGCTCGGCCGGGATCCGCTCGCGGCCGGGTTCCCCGTGGATGCCGATGCCGAACTCGATCTCGTCCTCGCCGAGGTCGAAACTCGGCTCGCCCACATGCGGCACGGTGGGCGCGGTGAGCGCGACCCCGATCGAGCGAACGTTGGCGATCACCTTGCGCGCCAACGCTTCCACCTCGTCCAGGGTGTCGCCGCGTTCGGCGGCGGCGCCGGCGATCTTCTCCAGCAGTACGGTGCCACCGACGCCGCGGCGGCCCGCGGTGTACGTCGAGTCCTTGACCGCGATGTCGTCCCCGACGACCACGCTGCGCACGTCGTGTTCCTCGGCGCCGGCCAGTTCCGCCGCGGTCTCGAAGTTGAGCAGGTCACCGGTGTAGTTCTTGACGATCAGCAGCGCGCCGGGATCACCCGTGGTCGCGGTGATCGCGGCCTGCACCGCGTCCGGGGTCGGCGAGGTGAACACCGCGCCGGGCACCGCGGCGTCGAGCATCCCGCGCCCGACGAACCCGCCGTGCAGCGGCTCGTGCCCGGAACCGCCGCCGGAGATGATCGCCACCTTCCCCGCCACGGGCGCGTCCGCCCTGATCACCACGGCCGGATCGGGTTCGACGCGCAGGATGTCGGCGTGTGCCGCGGCGAGCCCGCGCAACGACTCCTCGACCACCGTCGCCGGATCGTTGATGATCTTCTTCAAGGCGGCCTCCAGCACGTCGGTGGGTGGGGTGCCCTCTTCCTACCGCCCCCGGCGCGTCGCCGCCAGGCGTCAGGCCTTGGGCAGCTTCTGCGCGAGGTTCTTCGCCAGCGTGACCGTTTTACCGCACGGGTCGTCCTGCCCGGACTTGGCGTCGACGTTCTGGTACTGGACCTGCGCGATCTCGACCTGCTTGCCCTGCCACTCCCGGTGCCGCCACTGGACCCGGCAGTCCGAGGAGGTGGTCGAGAGTTTCTGGTACGCGGTGATCCCGCCGCCGAGATCGACCTTGGTGAACCCGTTTCCCTCGGCGGGCGCGAGGCCGGGGAACAACGTCACGGTGACCGAGGTGCCCAGCCCCCAGACGCAGGAGTGCAGCGACGTCGGGAGCTGGTTCGCGGACTTGGCCACGGCGTCGATCGCCGAGGTGTCCAGCGCGGTGCACGGGTCGACGGGAAGTACCGAGCCCGGCGTCGACGGGTACGTCGCGGGCGAGGCGTGCAGCTTCTTCACGGCCCCGTCGAGCGCGGTCTGCCCGGCCCGGCACGCGTCGCCGCCGTTGTAGATGACCGAGAAGGTCACGCCGAGGTTGGGATCCCGGGTGGTGAGCACACTGACGTCGCACGAGCCGCCGTCCGTGCCCTTCGAGACGACCAGCGGCAGCCCGCCGAGCGCGCCGGCGGTGTTGTTCGCGGCGAACGTGACCGCGCCACCGACCTTCACCGAGAGCCGGATCTCCTTGCCGCCAGGGTCTTTCACCGTGTTCCGGCATTCGTCGAAGGTCACCGAGGACGGCGACGGGTCGGACGCCACGGTGCCGAGCGAAGCCAGCGCGGTCTTGTCGACGAACTGGCACGGCTGGACCAGCCGCAACGCCGCCGACGCCACGGCCGGGTCCGTGATCGGGCCACTCGGCGCGTTGTCGGCGTTCGCCGCGGGCACCGTCGTGCGGGGATAGTTGGACTTGCCGAGGTCCCCGCCGCCGCAGGCGGTGACCACCAGCGCGAGCGCGGCGGCCACCCCGGCGGCCGGGAAGAACCGGCTGCTTCGGACGTCAGCGAACACGTCGTGCACGGTAGCCGGACGTGCTCGCCGTTGTCCGGACAACCCGGCTATTCCCCCTCGGCGGGTGCGTCCACGGCCTCGGCCGGAACCGTGATCGGCCGCAGTACCGCCCAGAGCACGAACAACGCTGTGAACACCAGCATGCCGATCCCGGCCCACAGGTTGATGTTCACCCCGGCCGCCTTGGCGCGGTCGGCCTCGGTGGTGAACGCGACGCCCATCACCGTGAGCACCACGCCGTAGACGCCGATCAGCAGCGCGATGATCAGCCTGATGTCGAAGGCGCCCGCCTTGCGCGGCCGCGCGGACTCGTGTGCCATGCGGACCTCCTAGAAGATGATGTTCAGCGCGATGGTCAGGATCAGCACGATGCCCGCGAGCAGGCCCGGCTTGCGGTACCAGCCCGCGTTCTCGCCGGTGTCGTCGTGCTTGAGAGTGTCCCGCGGGGTCAGCGAGTACACCAGCCCGACCAGTTCGCTGTCCGGCTTCGGGCGCGTCGCCAGCGAGACGGCGACGCTGATCACGATGTCGACGACGAACGCCGTCCCGGCGGCGACGAAGCTGGTGCCCTGGCCCTTGAGCCCGAGCACGCCGGTCTGCGACAGCGTCCACACGGTGATCGCCGAGGCGGTACCGAGGACGAGGCCGAGCCAGCCCGCGGTGGGCGTCATGCGCTTCCAGAACATGCCGAGGATGAACGTGGCGAACAGCGGCGCGTTGAAGAAGGAGAACAGGTCCTGCAGGTAGTTCAGGATGTTGCCGGAGTTCGAGGCGATGAACGCGGTCCCGATCGCCAGCACCGTGCCACCGGCGGTGACGCCGCGGCCGAGCTTGAGGTAGTAGTCGTCCGGCTTGTCCTTCTTCACGTACGTCTGCCAGATGTCGTACGTGAACACGGTGTTGAACGAGCTGAGGTTCGCCGCCATACCCGCCATGAAGGACGCGAGCAGACCGGCGATCGCGACGCCGAGCATGCCGTTGGGCAGCAGGTCACGCATCAGCAGCAGGAGCGCGTTGTTGAAGGTCACGCCGCTTTCGGCGGTGCCGCCGTCGAGCAGGACCTGCTTGTCCTTGACGTACTCGGACACGGTGACCGCGGCGATCATGCCGGGGATGATCACGATGAACGGGACGAGCATCTTCGGGAAGGCGCCGATGATCGGCGTACGCCGTGCGGCGGACATGCTCTTCGACGCCATCGCGCGCTGGACCTCGACGAAGTTCGTCGTCCAGTAGCCGAAGGAGAGCACGAAGCCGAGACCGAAGACGAGGCCGAGCACGGACAGGAAGTTGTTGCCGAAGCCGGTCAGGTTGTCACCGGGCCACGAGTGCAGCTGCGCGGATCCGCCGGGGCTGCCGGTGACCTTGTCGACAAGACCCTGCCAGCCGCCGACCTTGACCAGGCCGATGATCGTCAGCGGCAGCAGCGCGGCGACGATCACGAAGAACTGCAGCACCTCGTTGTAGATCGCCGCGGACAGCCCGCCGAGCGCGGTGTAGGAGAGCACGATGACGGCGGCGATGATGATCGACACCCAGATCGGCCAGCCCAGCAGCAGGTTCACGACGCTGGCCAGCAGGAACAGGTTCGCGCCCGCGATGAGGACCTGCGCGGCCGCGAAACTGATGCCGTTGACCAGGTGCGCGGGTTTGCCGAACCGGCGGCGCATGAACTCCGGGACGCTGCGCACCTTCGAGCCGTAGTAGAACGGCATCATCACGATGCCGAGGAACAGCATCGCCGGGATCGCGCCGATCCAGAAGTAGTGCACGGTCGGCAGGCCGTACTGGGCGCCGTTGGCCGACATGCCCATGACCTCGACCGCGCCGAGGTTCGCCGAGATGAACGCCAGCCCGGTCACCCACGCCGGGAGCGACCGCCCGGAGAGGAAGAAGTCGATGCTGCTCGAAACCTGTTTGCGCGCCAGATAACCGATGCCGAGCACCAGTACGAAGTAGAACGCCAACAGGATGTAGTCGATGGGACTCGCGTCGAGCCGCAGGTTCGCATCGGCCAGCACTACACCGCCGTACACCCGGCCACCTCCGGAAGTGAACATTTTCCCACAGGAAACACCATCGTTCCCCGTCGGACCCGGACAGTACTGCATGGATTCAGGCAGGGAAAGCCGGTGTCGCATGACACGCCGGACAAGCCGTTGACCTGCCGCTACAGCACACCGTTCGTGATGAATTCGCGACCGGAGACAGCGGCGAGCGGCTCACACACCCCCGCACAGGAGAACAGGCGCCCATGCCGTGAAGGCCTCCTTACCGGCGCCCAACGCCGGTAAGGAGGCCTTCACGGTCCTGCGGGGGAAACTCAGCGATCGGTCGGGACGGCGATCTCGCCGTCCTCGCCGATCAACCGGGCGAGGACGTCGTCGGGGAGGTAGGTCCGGTGCGGGTAGTTCGGACCCCACGAGTTGAGGATCGGGACCGCGCCGAGCTCGTCGGCCCGCTTGTTGCCGAGCACGGCGTGGACGTCTTCGACCGTCTTCGCCCAGCGGAAGGCCTTGATGCCCTGTTTGACGTCCGGGACGTAGCTCTCGCGCTTGTGCCAGTCGTCGTTGGCGTACGCCTCGTTCCAGAGCACGTGGCCCAGCTCCTTGAGCACCTGCGCCGCGGCCCGCACCGACGTGCCGTTCTCGTCGCCGGGGTTGGTCTCCGGCCATTCGTCGCGTTTCTTCGCCGCGTCCCACAGCCAGCGCGCGGTGTACTCGTCGCCGTTGAAGATCGACATGCAGCGCGACCAGCCGAAGCCGACGCAGGCACCCTCGTGCCCCTGGTTGTAGAAGGCGTACCACGCGTCGGTGTCCGGCGCGCCGCCCGGCTCCAGGCACACACAGTGTCCACCACGCACGGTGGTCAGCGACTTGGCGCCACCCTTGGCGATGAAGTACTCGCCGGAGGTCTTGTCCTGCTCGGGGTGATCGAATTCGCTGTACCAGTTGATGCCGAGGACGACCGGCGCGCTCGACGGCCGTTCCTCGGCGGGCAGCGCGGTCAGCGGATACCTTTCCACGTGCTGCCAGTCGTCCGGCACGAAACGCCCGAGCCGTGGGTCGACCGGATCCGACCCGAGAGGTCGATAGCGCATTGTTTCCTCCTCGAACCTGGGCACGAAAACGGCTCACGCCAGCAGGCGGACACGAACACACCAGCATTTCCGGGTAACAGAAAAACGTTGGCGTGTCAGCAAAACCGAACTTCCGCGAGTCGCATTCGCGGCCTCACGGAGACACCGGCGGAACCCCTCGAATTCCAGTGTGACACACTTCTCATGAATTGCCGTCCACTCTCACCTGTTTGGCGGATCACGGGAATAATCCGTGATGATTCGGCCACGATCGTAGCCAGTATCCCGTTATTTACTTCCACACAAGGAGCACGATAACCGCTTACGGATACCAGCAATTCGGACTCGATCCGGCATCATTCCGGGCAAGCATCGGGGCATACCTTCGCGCGGCGGGGAGCCGGGACGGGCGCCGAGTGCTCTCGGTGACACATCCGCGACGATCGCCCCGGCCTTACCGGCGCGAGAGTCCTCTGTGGACACAAGCCGCGGTCGTGTCGTCCGGCCACCGGTGGATCCCCCCTGCGTGGCCGCCGGGGCGAAAACGTGCCGGACGTTTCCGCGGTTTCTGGCAGACTCAGGGCCACAACCTGGGGAGATGACGATGATTCTGGTGACCGGCGCGGGCGGGAACGTGGGGACCGCACTGCTGACGCGCCTGAAAGCCGACGGGGTGGCCACGCGCGCCGCCTACCGCGATCCGCGCAAGACCGACGCGGCGATCCGGTCCGGGCAGGATGCGGTGACCGTCGACCTGGCGGTGCCCGCCACTCTCGGACCCGCGTTCGCGGGTGTCCGCGCCGTGTTCCTGCTCGCCGCGACCGGCCCGGAGCAGACGGCGCACGAACTCGCCGTGGTCGAGGCGGCCCGCGCGGCGGGCGTACGCGTCGTCAAGCTGTCCGTCTGGCGAGCCGACGAACTGCTCACGCCGATCGCCCACCTGCACTGGCCCGCCGAGCGGGCGCTCCGCGAGTCCGGGCTGCCGTGGACGTTCCTGCGGCCCAACTTCTACCTGCAGAACTTCCTGCGCCAGCCGTCGATCCGGGAAGCGGGCGTGTTCAGCCAGCCACTGGTCGCCGCGCCGATCAGCTTCGTCGACGTCGGCGACATCGCCGAGGTCGCGGCGCGGGTGCTCACCTCCGAAGGGCACGACGGCCGCGTCTACGACATCACCGGGCCGCGAGCGCTGACGTACGACGAGGCCGCGTCGGTCTTCTCCGAGGTCCTCGGCAGGCCGGTGCGCTACGTCGGCCTCTCGGACGACGAGGCCCGCGCCGGGATGCTGAGCCGTGGAATGCCCGAATTCCAGGTCGACGCGCTGATCGAGGTCGCCCGCGCCTACCGGGACGGCGGCGCGGACACGGTCACCTCCACCGTGCCCGACCTCACCGGCCATCAGGCGCTCGGCTTCGCCGACTTCGTCCGGCTACATCAGGACGTCTTCGGCTGAGCACAACGCGATGAGCGTGCCCGGAGTATCCACTGTGGACACTCCGGGCAGGTTCGTCAGTTCCCGCTCAGTACCGCGCGCAGCCGGGTCGCGAACGCAGCGGGATCCTCGGCGAAACCGATGTGGTCACCGGGAAACCTCGTGGGCTCGATGCCGAGCCCGGCGGCCAGCGCTTCCGAGGTGCGCTCGCAGACCTGGCCACCCGACTCCTCGCCGATGCCGACCACGATCCGGACCGCGGTCGCGCGCAGCGCGGCGAGATCCGGCTGCCAGCGCACGGTGGGACGCATCATGTGCTGGTACTGGAAGTCGTCGTCCGCGATCTGCTGCGCGTCGCGTTCGCCGCCGAAGACCTGCTGGAACACCGGCTCCGGCATGACGATGTTCGCCTGTGCGAGGAACTTCCGCATCGCACCGACGGGGTCGCCCGCGAGGTAGGTGTCGATGATCTCCTCGGACCCCGCGTACAGCTGCTCGCGGTCGTCGAGCAGGCCGAGCGACGGCGGTTCGTGCGCGATGACCGTCCGGACGCGTTCGGGATGGCCTTGCACGAGAGCCAGCGCGCTGACGGCGCCGCCGCTGGAGCCGAGCACGGTGGCCGGGCCGGCGTCGACGTGGGCGATGAGCCGCGCGAGGTCGTCCGCGCGCATCTCGGGCGTCGAGTCCTGCTCACGGTCGTCGACCGTGCTGCGGAAGATGCCGCGCGGGTCCGTGGTGAGCACGGTGTAGTCGGTGGCGAGCAGATCGGCCAGCGGCGCGAACGACCGGGCGTCCATCGGCGCCCCGACGAGCACCACGAGCGGGCCTTCGCCGCGCAGTTCGTAGTGCAGCCGCGCGTCGGGAACCCGGAGCGTCGCCGTGGTGACGGTGGGAGTGGCGGTCATGGAATCCTCCTGGTCAAGCGCCTGGAATGCGTGTTCACCGGTAAGTGACTCCCGCACTGGGGCAGAATCATCGCTTGTGAGCGAAATTTCTTCGCAGACCGTCGGGGACCCCGATCTGGCTCGTGCTCGCGAAGGCGACGACGACGCGTTCACCCGTCTCGTCGAGCCGTTGCGCGGCGAACTACACGCGCACTGTTACCGCATGCTCGGCTCCGTGCACGACGCGGACGACGCGCTGCAGGACGCGCTCGTGCGAGCCTGGCGGGGACTGGCGCGTTTCGAGGGCCGCAGCTCGCTGCGGTCGTGGCTCTACACCGTCACCACCCGGACGTGCCTCGATCTGGTCGAGAGCCGCGGGCGGCGGGCGCTGCCCATCGACCTCGGCCCGTCCAGCGACCGCGCCGTCCTCGACAACGCCCCGCTGAACGACGTCGCGTGGCTCGGTCCTTATCCCGACGCGGGGCTGACGGGTGGCGCGGACGCCCGGTACGAACAACGCGAAGCCGTCGAACTCGCCTTCGTCGCCGCCTGCCAGCACCTGCCGGGCAACCAGCGCGCGGCACTCCTGCTTTTCGACGTCCTCGGCTTCTCCGCCGCCGAAATCGCCGACACGATGGCGACGTCCACCGCGTCGGTGAACAGCGCGCTGCAACGCGCGCGCAAGATCGTCGCCGAAAAGGTCCCAGCCCGTACCCAACAGCGGGCACTGCGCGAAATCGACGACACCCGCGTCCGGGAGATCGTCACCGGATACGCCGGTGCGCTGGAACGAGGCGACGCCGACGCGCTGGTCGCGCTGCTCACCGAGGACGTCACCTGGTCGATGCCGCCGCTGCGGCACTGGTACCGCGGCATCGAAGCCGTCATGGACTTCGCCGTCGAGATCCCGCTGACCCGCTGCCCCAGCTGGCGGCACCTGAGCACCAGCGCCAACGGCCAGCCCGCCGTGGCCTGTTACCTCGGCGAGCACGCCGACGCGCCGCACCTGCCGTGGTCGATCAACGTCCTGACGCTGCGCGACGGGCGCATCGCCGACGTCACCTCGTTCGTCGGCGCCGAGCACTTCCCGGCGTTCGGGCTGCCGGACTCGCTGCCCTGACGCTCAGAAGAGGCGGAATTCGTCGGATTCGATGCCGCGCAACGCGTCGTAGTCCAGGGTCAGGCAGCGGATGCCGCGGTCCTCGGCGAGCGTGCGGGCCTGCGGCTTGATGATCTGCGCGGCGAACACGCCCTGCACCGGCGCCAGCAGCGGATCGCGGTTGAGCAGTTCGAGGTAGCGGGTCAGCTGCTCGACGCCGTCGATCTCGCCCCGCCGCTTGATCTCGACGGCGACGCTGCGGCCGTCCGCGTCGCGCGCCATGATGTCGACCGGCCCGATCGCGGTCGGGAACTCGCGCCGCACCAGCGTGTGTCCTTCGCCGAGAGTCGTGATGTGCTCGGCGAGCAGTTCCTGCAGGTGCGCCTCGACGCCGTCCTTCTGCAGCCCCGGTTCGGCGCCGAGTTCCTGGACGTGGTCGTGGTAGATCTCGTCGATGCTGATGACGAGCTTCTCGCCCTGCTTGTTCTCGACGATCCAGAGCTTGCCGTCCTCGATCAGCCAGCACGGCGGACTCATCCAGTTCAACGGCTTGTAGGCGCGGTCGTCGGAGTGCACCGACACCGAACCGTCGGCCTTGACGAGCAGCAGCCGGGTGGCCATGGGCAGATGGGCTGTCAGCCTGCCGGCGTAGTCGACCTGGCAGCGAGCGATCACGAGACGCACCCGCCGAGGGTAGGACAGGCTCGGTGATACTGGGTGAGTGGACCCCATTCAGCGTGTCGCGTCCCGCGAGGTGTACCGGAACAATTGGATGACCGTGCGCGAGGACATGATCCGGCGACCGGACGGCAGCCCCGGCATCTACGGCGTTGTCGACAAACCGACCTTCGCTCTCGTCATCCCGTTCGACGGCGAACGGCTGCACCTGGTCGAGCAGTTCCGTTATCCGATCGGCCTGCGCCGCTGGGAGTTCCCGCAGGGAACCGCCCCCGACCTCGCCGAGATGCCCCGGCTGGAGCTGGCCGCCCGCGAACTGCGCGAGGAAACCGGGCTGACCGCGGAGACGCTCACCCACCTGGGCCGGATCGACCTCGCCCCCGGGACGTCCAGCCAGCGCGGCGACGTCTACCTGGCGACCGGGCTCACCGAAGGCGATCCCGAGCGCGAGCACGAGGAACAGGACATGCGCACGGCCTGGTTCCATCGCGAAGAGGTCGAGAAGATGATCGCCGCGGGCGAGCTCACCGACGCCCAGTCCCTTGCCGCCTACGCCCTTTTCCTGCTCCACGAACGGACGCGCTGAAGGGGACTTTCCTCGCATGCGACGCGAGGAAAGTCCCCTTCGGCTCACGTCAGTCCGGCCAGGAGGGGTGGCGCTTTTCGAGGAACGCGGCCATGCCTTCGCGGGCGCCGGGGAGCTGGGACGCCGCGGCCATGACCTCCAGCGCGATCGTGTAGGCATCGGCTTCGGGACGGTCCAACTGGGCGTACAGCGTCTGCTTGCCGAGCGCCTTGCTCGCCCGGCTGCCCCTGGTCGCCCGCGCCAGTAACCCGGCGACGGTGTCGTCCAGCTCGTCGTCCGGGACGACCCGGTTCACCAGGCCCCAGTGCAGCGCGGTGGCGGCGTTGACGACGTCGCCGGTCAGCGCCAGCTCCATCAGGCGCTTGCGGCCGACGGCCCGCGCGACCGGGACGGCCGGGGTGTGGCAGAACCAGCCGCCTTTCCCGCCCGGCAGCGCGAAACCGGCCGATTCCGCCGCCACGGCGAGGTCACACGACGCCACGAGCTGGCAGCCGGCGGCGGTCGCGAGGCCGTGCACGCGCGCGATCACGACCTGCGGCACCGACTGCATCGTGTGCATCAGGTCGGTGCACAGCTTCAGCAGCTCGCGTACCCCCGGCAGGTCCCGCGCGGCGACGTCGCCGAAGTCGTGCCCGGCGGAGAACACCGGCCCGGCCCCGGCCAGCACGATGCCGGTCGCGTCGGTCTTCCCGATCTCGCGGAACGCCGCGAGCAGCTCGGCGAGGTGCTCGGCGGACAGCGAGTTCCGCCGCGAAGCGCGGTTCATGGTGACGGTGACGGTCTCGCCGTCCCGCTTCACGAGGATGTGCTCGTACTCGGCCATGATCCGACGGTAGCCCCCACGGCGCGGGAACGAAACGTGCGCCGGTAGGAGTCCGGCCCGACGCCGACCTCGGTCCGCATCCGGCGCCGCAGGTTCCCCGCGGTCCCCAGCCCGGACCGCTCGGCGACCCGCTCGACCGGCAGCTCGGTGGTCTCCAGCAGCCGCTGCGCGTACCGCACCCGCTGGACCCGCAGCCACCGTCCCGGCGTGACCCCGGTGGCCGCGGCGAACTCGCGGTGGAAAGTGCGCTCGCTCATGCCCGCGTGCCCGACCAGGTCGTCCACCCCGATGTCCTCGCCGAGCCGCGCCATCGCCCAGTCCATTGTGGACGTCATACCCGGACGGGACGGCCTGGCCGGCAAGGGGTTCTCGACGTACTGGCGCTGACCGCCTTCCCTGGCTGGCGGCATGACCAAGCGGCGGGCCAGGGTCGCCGCCACGTCGGCGCCGTGGTCGCGGCGGACCAGGTGCAGGCACAGGTCGAGCCCGCCGACCACGCCCGCCGAGGTCAGGATGTCGCCGTCGTCGGTGTACAGGACATCCGGCTCGAGACGCGCCTCGGGCGCGACGCGTTCGAGGTCGGCGAAGAGCGACCAGTGCGTCGTCGCGGCATGGCCGTCGAGCAGTCCGGCGGCGGCCAGGGTGAACGCACCCGAGCAGAGCGACGCGACGACGCTGCCCGCGCGATGGGCCCGGCGCAGCGCCGCGACGGCGACCTTCGGGACGTCGCCGCGCGGGTCCACGCGGCCCGGCGCGAGCACGAGGTCGCAGCCGCCGAGCCCGGCGAGCCCGTGCGTGGCCGCGAGGTCACCGGCCGGGTGCAGCGCCGTGCGCACCCGGCCGGGGCTGCACCAGCGCAGCTCGAACGGCCCGATTCCGCTCGCGGTCCGGTCCTGGCCCCAGACCTCGCCGATCACCCCGACGTCGAACATCCGGGTGCCCGGCAGCAGCAGTACCCCGATCGTGTGCATGGCAGAAAAGTACCGCATCGCGCGTCTTCTGCCACTCCCCTGCGGCGGCCACGTCCCGCGAAACTCGGGAGCATGACGAACACGGCACTGATCCTGATCGACGTCCAGCGCGGTTTCGACGCCCCGGATTTCTGGGGCCCACGCAACAATCCCGGCGCCGAAGCCAACATCAAGGCGCTCCTCGACGCCTGGCAGGAACGACGGCTTCCGGTCGTCCTCGTACACCACGACTCGGCGAAACCGGACTCGCCGCTGCGCCCCGGGCAGCCGGGTAACGACTTCAAGGCCGAACTCGACGGCGCCCGGCCGGACCTGGTGTTCGGCAAGAAGGTGAACTCGGCGTTCATCGGCGACGTCGATCTGGACGGGTGGCTCGAAACCCGGGGCATCACGAGCTTCGTACTGGCCGGGATCCAGACGAACTTCTGCTGCGAAACCACCGCGCGGATGGGCGGAAACCTCGGCTACGACGTCACTTTCGCCCTCGACGCCACCTACACCTTCGACCTCGAAGGACCGGACGGCGCCGTGGTGACCGCGGACGAGCTGAGCCGCACGACCGCCGCGAACCTGCACGGCGGCGGCTTCGCGACCGTGAAGTCCACAAAGGACGTTCTCGCGGGACTCCGCTGAGCCCGAGACCACTGATCGCCCGGGGAGCCGGGTGGCGCGAACCCGGCTTCCCGGACGAGCCGGAGCGGCGAACGGCGAGCCACCGTGGAACCCCGGCGGCACGTTCGTCCGGACGCCCGGTTCGAGGACATCACCTCACGGCCCGCCGGTCGAGCCGGTCTGCCCCTTCGTCGACGGGCCGTGGTGCGATCGGGCAGCGGGCTGCTCGCTGTGGCCTGCCGGCTGCCGCCGAGGCAGCCGTCGCTCACTCGCGGTCGATCACCGCCTTCAGGAACCGCCGGGTCCGCTCGTGTTCGGGCTCGCTGAACAGTTTCTCCGGCGCGGCGTCCTCGAGCACCCGGCCGTGGTCGAACATCATCACCCGGTCCGAAACGTCCTGGGCGAACTGCATTTCGTGGGTCACGCACAGGATAGTGATGTCCGTGCTGGTCGCGATGTCCCGCAGCACCCGCAGGACGTCCGCGACGAGCTCCGGGTCGAGCGCGGAGGTCACCTCGTCCAGCAGCAGCACGTCGGGCCGCATCGCGAGCGCCCGCGCGATGGCGACCCGCTGCTGCTGGCCACCGGACAGCTGGGTGGGGTGCGCCTGGGCCTTGTCCGACAGCCCGACCATGTCCAGCAGGTCGAGTGCCCGCGCCTCGGCCTCGTCGGCGGCGAGGCCGAGCGAGCGGACCGGCGCCTCGGTGATGTTGCGCAGCACGTTCATGTTGGGGAACAGGTTGAACTGCTGGAACACCATCCCGATGCGCCGGCGCATCTCGCGCAGGTGCTTCTCGTCCGCGCGCACGAGCTTGTCACCCTTGCGCATATGGCTCAGATAGTCGCCGCAGACCTCGATCGTGCCGTCGTCGGCCTTTTCCAAGGTCATCAGCAGCCGCAGGATCGTCGTCTTCCCGGAGCCGCTCGGGCCGATCAGCGAGACGAACTCCCCCGGCGCGACGGAGAAATCGAGATCGTCGAGCACGACGTTGGCGCCGAACTTCTTGACCACCCCGGAAAACCGGATCATCGCGTGGGGATCAGGCACTGTGGACACGGCGGCGTTCCAATCTCCGGACCAGTATCGAGGCGGGCAGGCTCACCAGGAGGAAGAGCACCCCGGCCATGGTGTAGGGCTCGACGACGCGGAAAGTGTCCGCGCCCACCGCTTTCGCCTGGTACAGCACGTCCAGCACGCCGATCGCCAGCAGCAGCGGGGTTTCCTTGAACATCGAGATGGTGTAGTTGCCCAGCGCGGGCAGCACCCGCGGGATCGCCTGGGGCAGGATCACCGCACGCCACGTGCGCGCCCGCGGCAGGTTCAGCGCGACCGCGGCCTCCCACTGTCCTTTCGGGACGGCCTCGATCCCCGCCCGGTACACCTCGGCCGCGTAGGTCGCGTAGTGCACCCCGAGCGCCACCACCCCGGTGACGAAGGCGGACATCTTGAACCCGGTCACCGGCGGCACCAGCCAGAACAGGACGAACACCTGGATCAGCAACGGGGTGCTGCGCACGAACTCGATGAACAGCCAGATCGCCTGGGACAGCACGGGAATCCGCGCGCGGCGCAGAATCGCCAGTACGAGGCCGAGTGCATAGGCCAGCGCCGAGCCCAGCAGCGTGAGCTCGACCGTCACGAGCAAACCCTTGAGCAGCAAGGGAAGCGAGTCGAACGCCGCCTGCCAGCTCCAGTTCATCACACACCTCCCGCCGACGCGAGGGCCTTGGTCCGCGACGCCGGCGTCCGGCCGAGACGCCGCGCCGACGCTCGCTCCAGCGCCCGCATCCCGATCGTGATCAGGATCGCGAGCAGCAGGTAGAGCACGAGTTCGGTGGCGTAGATCCAGACGATGTCCGCGCCGAACACCGGCCGCAGCAGCTCACCCTGTTCGGCGATCTCGCCCGCCGAGATAAACGACAGCAGCGCGGTGCTCTTGAGCAGCTGGATGAACAGGTTGTTGAACGGGGGCAGCATTTCCACGAACGCCTGCGGCAGGATCACCCTGGTCATCCGCTGCGCCGGCGTCAGGTTGAGCGCGATCGCGCCCTCGTACTGTTCCTTCGGCACCGACCGCACCGCGCCCCGCACGATCTCCGCGCCGTACGCGCCGTGGTTGAGGCCCAGTACGAGGATGCCCGCGAACAGCGGCACGAGCTGGAAACCGACGAGCACGGGCAGCACGAAGAACAGCCAGAACAACTGCACGACTTCCGAGGTGCCACGGAAGATTTCGACGTACAGCCGCGCGATGCCCCGGACGATCCGCGACGGCGAGAGCAGCGCGAGACCGGCGACGAGGGCGAGCACCACAGTGAGCGCTATGCCGCCGAGGGCAGCTTCAACCGTCGCGGTCAGTCCACTGAGGACGGACGTGACGATGTGCGACACGTTTGACATGACGCGCCACCCGTTACGCGGCGCACAGCTTTTCGGTGGTCACGTCCGGCTTCGGCAGGTTCGCCTCGGTGAAGCCGAACGGAGCGACGATCCTGGCCCATTCCCCGCCGTCGTGCAGCTTCTTCAGTTCGGCGTTGAAGGCGTCCCGCAGCGAGGTGTCACTGGTGCGGAAGACGAAACCGCCCGCCGAGATCACCGGTTTGCCGTCCTTCATCGGGTCGAATCCCTGCGTAACCTCGGCGGCCGCGCCGGGATTCTTCTTCAGCAGGTCCTTGAGCGAGATGTCGGTGAGCGCGGCGCAGTAGACCCGGCCGTCGCTGACCGCGCGCAGCAGGTTGTCCTGGGAGTCCAGGGTGGTGATCTGGTCCTCGGGCACCCCGGAGTCGGTGGCGTAGCCCTTCTCCACAGCCGCCGAGAGCACCGCGACCTTGACCTTCTTCGCCTTGATGTCCTCGAACTTCAGTACCTGCTGCGGATTGCCCTTCGGCACCAGCAAAGCCGTCAGCGCCGAATAGTCCGGCAGCGAGAAAGCCGCCTGGCCACAGCGTTTCTGGGTGATGTTCATCCCGGCCGCGACGACGTCGTACTTCTTCGCGTTGAGCGCGGGGATCAGCTGGTCGAAGGACACCGCCTCGGCCTCGACGGCGTCGATGCCCATTGCCTTGAACACCGCGCGCGCGACCTCGGGCGCTTCGCCGGTGACTCGCCCGCTCTGGTCGGTGAATCCGTACGGGGATTCGTTCGCGATGCCGATCTTGATTTTCTTGGCGCTCTTCGCCGCCTGCAGCGCGTCACCGGAGGACGTCGACGTGCACGCGGACAACAGGACGGGACCACCGATCGCGGCGGCGCCCAACACCGCCGAACGGCGGAAAAAGTCACGCCGGGACCACTCGCCGTGCTTCATGACAGCACCTCGTTTCGATCCATTCTGGGTGAACCGAACGTAGGTGCCGCACCGGAACAAAGCACGGTGAGCGGAATGATCACCGCCCGCCGTTACCGGAAATTGACCGTTGGAAACGGTAAGTGTCCACTCCTTCTCGGCCCGTTACCTCGCGGCCGCGTTTCGAAAATCATAAACGTGTTGCCAGTTTTCTGGGTAATTTTCCGATGAATCGCGTTCAGGCGCCGAGTCCGTGCCGCTCCCGCACAAGACTCACGATGCCGTCCATGATGTCGGTCAGCTCGTAGTCCTTCGGCGTGAACACCCGCGCGATCCCGCGTTCGAGCAGCAGCTGCTCGTCGTCCGGCGGGATGATGCCGCCGACGATCACCGGGATGTCGCCGGCACCCGCCGCCCGCAGGCCGTCCACCACGTTCGGCACGACTTCGAGATGCGAACCGGACAGCACGGACAGCCCCACCACGTGCACGCCTTCCTGCACGGCTGCCGCGACGATCTGCTCCGGGGTGAGCCGGATGCCCTGGTAGACGACCTCGAAACCGACGTCGCGGGCACGGACGGCGACCTGCTCGGCACCGTTGGAATGTCCGTCCAGCCCGGGTTTCCCGACCAGGATGCGCAGGCGCTCGCCGAGTTCGGCCTCGGTGGCCCTGACCCGTTCGCGGACCCGCTCCAGCCCGGGATCGCCCGAGCCCGCGGCCGCCGAGGCGGACACTCCCGTCGGCGCCCGGTATTCGCCGAACACCTCACGCAGCGCGGCCGACCACTCGCCGGTGGTGACCCCGGCCCGCGCACAGTCCACAGTGGCCTCGAACAGGTTCTCCGTCGTCTCGGCCTTTTCGCGCAGCTTCGCCAGGGATCGTTCGACGGCGGCGTTGTCGCGCTGCGTCCGCCATTCCTCGATCGCGGCGACGGCGGCCTTCTCCACCGCCGGGTCGACGGTCTCGATCGCCTTGGCGCCTTCGGCTTGCAGCGGTGAGGGCTCGGTGGTCTCGAACTTGTTGACCCCGACCAGGATCCGCTCGCCGTTCTCCATCCCGCGGCGGTACTCCGCGAGCGAGGTGACCAGCTGCGACTTCATGTAGCCGCTCTCCACCGCCGCGACCGCGCCGCCGAGGTCCTGCACGCGCGCGATCTCCTCGCGCGCGCCCGCGACGATTTCGTCCACTTTGGCCTGAATGACGTACGAACCGTCGAAGATGTCCTCGTACTCCAGCAGATCCGTCTCGAACGCGAGAACCTGTTGCATCCGCAGTGCCCACTGCTGATCCCACGGACGCGGCAGGCCGAGCGCCTCGTTCCACGCCGGCAACTGGATCGCGCGGGCCCGCGCGCCACGGGAAAGCGACACAGCCAGCATCTCCAGCACGATGCGCTGGACGTTGTTCTCCGGCTGCGCCTCGGTCAGGCCCAGCGAGTTGACCTGGACGCCGTAACGCAGCCGCCGCGCCTTCGGATCCGTTACGCCGTAACGATCGTGCGTGATCTCGTCCCAGAGCGCGGTGAACGCGCGCATCTTGGACATCTCCTCGACAAACCGCACACCGGCGTTGACGAAGAACGAGATCCGCGCGACGACCTTGGCCATGTCGCCCTCGTCGACCTGGCCGGAATCGCGGACGGCGTCGAGGACGGCGATCGCGGTGCACAGCGCGTAGGCGACCTCCTGCGTCGGCGTCGCCCCGGCCTCCTGCAGGTGATAGCTGCAGATGTTGATCGGGTTCCACTTCGGCACGTGGTGCACGGTCCACGCGATCATGTCGGTGATCAGCCGCAGGCTCGGCCCCGGCGGGAAGATGTACGTCCCGCGGGACAGGTACTCCTTGATGATGTCGTTCTGCGTGGTGCCGGTGAGCTTGGCGAGCACCTCGTCGATGTCGCGTCCTTCGGCTTCGGCCTGTTCGCGCGCCACGGAGACGTACAGCGCCAGCAGCCACATGGCGGGCGCGTTGATCGTCATCGACGTGTTGGCCTCGGCGAGCGGGATGCCGTCGAAGAGCCGCCGCATGTCACCGATGTGCGCGACCGGGACGCCCACCTTGCCGACCTCACCGCGGGCGAGCGGGTGGTCGGGGTCGTAGCCGGTCTGCGTCGGCAGGTCGAAGGCGACCGAGAGGCCGGTCTGGCCCTTGGCGAGGTTGCGGCGGTACAGCTCGTTGGACGCGGCCGCCGAGGAGTGCCCGGCGTAGGTGCGCATCACCCATGGCCGGTCCCGCTCACGATCCGTTGGATAGGGCACGGTGCACCTCCGGTGGACGATTCGCCGAGTATACCGGCCGGTAACATAGTGCACTCAGTGGAATCCGACACGTCAGTGTGACCCGGCGGGCGGCCCGGCGCAGGTGCCGTAACGGCGCACTCGCGTGATTGGCGGCGTAACTCGCGTGATTGGACGGAGATCTCGCGTGACTGGAGGCGTCAGAAGGGCTGTGACGGAAATCCGCGAGACATCGCCGAGGCCCGGCGGTTAGCGTGGGCAGCCGTGACGTGGAGTTCTTACGGTAGTTACCTGGTCATCGCCGTGCTGATCGTGCTCGCGCCGGGGCCGGACACGATGGTGATGCTCAAGAACGCGCTGTCCGGTGGCACGAAGGGCGGTCTGCTCGCCACCGCGGGGATCTTCGCGGGCAACGCCGTCCAAGGCACCGCCGCCGCGCTCGGGCTCGGGGTCGTCATCGCGAAGTCGCAGCCGGTGTTCCTCACGCTCAAATGGCTCGGTGCGGCCTACCTGCTCTTCCTCGGCTTCCAGGCGCTGCGCGGCGCCTGGCGCGGCGACTACACGGGCGTCACCGAGACCCAGCGCCGGAAGGCGAGCGGGTTCCGGCGCTGGCGCGAGGGGTTCCTGTCCAACATCACCAATCCCAAGGTCCTGGTGCTCTACTTGTCGGTGCTGCCGCAGTTCCTCGACCCGGGCCGCACCACCACCTGGGACGCGCTGGCGCTCGCGTACACCGTCGCGGTGCTGGGCACGGCCTGGCTGCTGGTGCTGCTGTTCTTCGTGCACCGCGTCCGTGCCTGGCTGGAGCGGCGCCGGGTCCGTCGCGCGCTCGACGGAGTCACCGGCACCGCCCTGATCGGCTTCGGCGCAGCGCTCGCGGTGGAGAACTAGAGCGTCCGGTCCAGCCAGTCGTAGATGCGACCGGCGGCCAGGCGCATCGCACCGGCGTGACAGTGCGCGTCGGCGCCTTCCTCGGCGGTGAACGTCAGCAACGTCTTCGGCGCGGTCAGGTGCTCGTACAGCCGCTGCGGTTCGGGCTTGATTTCGTCGTCGCCGTTGAAGAACAGGTCCTCCGTGGCCTCGCACACAAGCACCGGGCAGGTGATCCGCTCGGCGACGCCGTCTTCGAGCGTGTACTGGAGGTACTTGGCGACGAACTCGCGGTCGCTCGCGGCACCCATGACGTACCGGCCGTGGTCAGTCGCCCAGCGCATGGTCGGGCTCGCTTCCCTTGCCGCGGCGAGGATTCCGTCGAGTTCGTCGTCACGCTCGGCGTTGGCGCGGCGCACGATCTCCGCGCGGTCCCACTTCAGGAAGGAGGGCAGGACCGAAGCCGCGTCGTAGACGCCGTCCACCGCGACCAGCGCGGCCAGCCGGGGCTCGAACGCCGCGGCGCGGGGTGCGAGCTCGCCGCCGAGGCTCACCCCGAGCAGCGCGATCTTTTCCTGGTCGACACCGGGCACATCGGCCAGGAAGTCGAGCACCGGGCCGACGACGTTCTCCCAGTCCGGCCGGAAGACCAGCCCGCGGCGGATCGCGCTCGGCTGCCCCGGACCGTCGAAGGTCAGCACGTGATAGCCGCGTTCGACGCCGGCGAGCGCGCCGAAGTAGTGCAGTTCCTCCGCGCTGCCGTCGAACCCGCTGTGCATCACCAGCGTCGGCTTCGGGCCGTCGCCGGGCGCGCGGTAGAGGTAACCGTGCAGAACCGTGCCCTCGTAAGGGATTTCGACCGGTTCGATGGCGGGGCCGAACAGCTCCACCGCGCGGCGGAAAGTCTCCGCGCTCCGGTCGTACGAGTGGTTGATCCGCGGGTCGGCCGGGTTGCCGTGCAGGAAGAATCCCGCCGAGAAGTAGTACGTCGAGGCCCGCATCAGGAGGTCCCGTTCGGTCACCGGGCGCGCCGACTTGGCTTCCTCCGCCAGGCGATCGGCCAGCGCGAGGTAGGCGTCGTGCCAGCTGTCGTAGTCACCCGGCTTGACCTGGGACGCCGCGGCGAGAACCTCGCCGAAGTCCGCGCCGCCGTACGCGGCGTGGCTGAACAGGCGCACGGTCTCGAACCAGAACTGGGCGTCGTCTTCGAACATGAGCTGCTTCATCGGATCTCCTCTTTCACGAAGGTGCGGAACGAACGGGCCGGGGTTCCGGTGACCCGTTCGACGGTCTGGGTGACGCGGTCTTCGGCGCCGCGCTCGATGTACTCGTCCAGCGCGGCGAGCATCGCGGCATACTCGGCGGGCAGGCCGTCGTTCCTCAGCCGCTCGGCGAACTCGTCCGGTGTGACGGTGCGGTGCCGCACCGGACGTCCGGTATGGCGGGCGATGATCTCGGCCGTTTCGGCGTAGCTCAACGCCTCCGGGCCGGTGACGACGCGATCGGTGTTGTGCGGTTCGCCGTCGGTCAGCGCGCGGACCGCGACCGCCGCGATGTCGGCGGCGTCGACGAAGGCAACCCGGGCGTCACCGGTCGCCGTGACGATCTCGCCGTCCCGGACGCCCTGTGCCACCAGGTGCTCGCCGGTGAAGTTCTGCATGAACCACGACGGGCGAAGCACCGTCCACTCCGGCATTTCCGTGCGCACCAGGCGTTGCAGCGCACCGAGCCCCGGAGTGTCCTCGGTGACCGCGGACGAGCTGAGCAGGACGACGCGGCGGACGCCCGCGGTCCGCGCGTCGGCCACGAACGGCTCGACCAGAGACAGCGGCTCGGCGACCCCGATCGGCGCGACGAGGTACACCGCGTGGACGTCGCGGACGGCGTCGGCGTGCGTGGAGCGATCGGTCCAGTCGAACCGGATCTGGCCGGGCTCGACGGGTTTCCGTGTTGCCGCACGGGTTTTCACACCGCGCTCGCGCAGCCCGGCGAGCACCCGGCTGCCGGTGGTCCCGGTGGCGCCGAGGACGAGGACGTCAGGCATCGCGACCACCTGCGAACGCCGCCATGAGTTCGTCCACACCGCCGAGCGCCTCGGCCGCGGCGAGCGGGCTCCAGTAGTCGCGGTAATGCCGGATCTCGCCGTCCCGCACGGTGACGACCGCGATGTAGCTCAGCCGGTACGGCCGCCCGGTGTGGACCGCGACGCCGGCGACCGCGAACTCCGCGATCACCACGGCCGGGTCGACAGTCTCGTGGATCTGCTGCCTGGTGATCGCGCGGATGTCGACGACGGCCGGGTAGTCCCGCAGGTACTCGTGGATCGCGGCATGGCCGTCGAGACGGCTCGGGTATCCGGGTGAAGCGAACGGGAACTCCAGCACGCCGTCCTCGGCCCACAGTCCGGCGAACGCGGACATGTTCTTGGCGAGCAACAGGTTCAGCGCGTACTCGACCAGCTCACGAGGTCGCATGGAAACTCCTTCAACGTTTGGACGATACGGGCCCGTCCCGACGTCGAACATACACGGGACGGTACCGTCCCGTCCACCCGTTACACTGGCCCGTATGAGCCCCCGCAAGCCGACCGGTGCCGCCGTACTGCAGCCCGAGGTCACCCAGGCCATCACCGACGCCGTCCTCGACGAACTCGCCGAGCAGGGCTACGGACGGCTGTCCATGGAAGCCGTCGCGAAACGCGCGGGCGTCGGCAAGAGCGCCTTGTACCGGCGGTGGTCGTCGAAGCAGGAAATGGTGACGGCGGTGGTGTCGGAGTTCAGCGTGGCCCGCGCCGACGTCGAGGACACCGGCTCATTGCGGGGCGACCTGCTGCTGACGCTGGAAGCGTTCCACGAGTGGATAACCCACCCGCAGTTCTCGCGCATTTTTCCCGATCTGGTCGCCGAAGGCGCGCGAACCGTCGAGCAGGCCGAACGCACGCGTCACGCCATCGGCGTCCCCCGGCGGGAACGCGCCGAAGCGATGCTGCGCCGCGCCATCGCCCGCGGCGAACTCCCCGGGGACACCGACCTCGAGATGGCCATGGACCTGCTCGCCGCGCCGATGTACTGGCGTCTCGTGGTGCGCCAGGCCCCGCTGGGCCCGGACTACCTGGACCGCCTCGCCGACCTGTTCCTCCGCGCGCTGGGCGCCAAAAGCCGTTAAGGCCACCTTACGGACGTCAGACGCCCGTAAGGTGGCCTTAACGGCATGTGCCGAGGTGCGTTACGAGCGCTCGGGTTCGCCGCCTACGCGCTCGACGCGGGCGCCGAGGCGGTTGAGGTTCTCCACGAAGTACGGGTAGCCGCGGTCGATGTGGAAGACGTCCCAGACCTCGGTGACGCCGTCCGCGCACAGCCCGGCCAGCACCAGTCCGGCGCCCGCGCGGATGTCCGAGGCCCACACCGGCGCGCTGGAGAGCCGGTCGACACCGCGGACGACGGCGTGGTGGCCGTCGGTGCGGGCGTCGCCGGAGAGCCGGATCATCTCCTCGATGAACCGGAACCGCGCCTCGTAGACGTTCTCGGTGATCATCGACGTGCCTTCGGAGACCGCCGAGAGCGCCACCGCGAACGGCTGCAGGTCGGTCGCGAAGCCCGGGTAGGGCAGCGTCACCCAGTCGACGGCCTTCGGGCGCTCGGGCTGGACGACGCGGAAACCCTTGTCGTCGAACGTGGTGACCTCGGCGCCGGCGAGCCGCAGCTTGTCCAGCACGAGGTCCAGGTGGTGCGGGTTCACCCCGCGCACGGTCAGGTCGCCCCGGGTCATCGAGGCGGCGAACGCCCAGGTGGCGCCGACGATCCGGTCTCCGATCACGCGGTGTTCGGTCGGGTGCAGCTTCTCGACGCCGTGCACGGTGAGCGTCGACGTGCCCGCGCCCTCGATCTTCGCGCCCATCTCGGTGAGCATCGTGCAGATGTCGGCGATCTCGGGCTCGCGCGCGGCGTTGTCGATGATCGTGGTGCCCTCGGCGAGCACGGCCGCCATGAGGATGTTCTCGGTGGCGCCGACGCTCGGGAAGTCCAGCCAGATCTGCGCGCCGTACAGGTTGTCGGCCTTCGCGACCACGCAGCCGTGTTCGATCGTGCTCGTGGCGCCCAGCTTGCGCAGGCCGCTCTGGTGCATGTCCAGCGGACGCGAGCCGATCGCGTCGCCGCCCGGCAGCGCGACGACCGCCTGCTTGAGCCGTCCGACCAGCGGGCCGAGCACGCAGACCGACGCGCGCAGCTTGCCCATCGCCGAAGAGTCCGCGCGGTGCGAAAGCTCCGCCGGGGTGGTGATTTTCGCCGTGTCGCCGTCGATGACGACCTCACAGCCGACACTGCGCAGGACGTCGCCCATCAGCGGGACGTCCAGGATCTGCGGACAGTTCGTGATCGTGGTGGTTCCCTCGGCCAGCAGGGCCGCCGCCATCAGCTTGAGGACGCTGTTCTTGGCGCCGACGACGTCGACCTCGCCGACCAGCCGGGCTCCACCATGCACGTCGAAGTGCTCGCTCATGGCCGCCAATCATGCCCTCTTGCCCACTCTTGCTTTTCAGGGGCCCAGTGCTTTTCAGTGGCCCAGTTGTCTTACGGCGGGCCGGGTAGAGTCGGCTCCATGGTCGTTCGCATCAACCGCGTCTACACGAAGGTCGGCGACAGCGGCACGACGGCGCTGGGGGACGGCTCACGCGTCCCCAAGACGTCCGCGCGGCTGGGCGCCTATGCCGACACGGACGAGGCGAATTCCGTCATCGGACTCGCGATCGCGCTCGGCGGGCTGTCTCCGGAAATCGGCGACGTGCTGCGTGCGGTGCAGAACGATCTCTTCGACGTCGGCGCGGATCTGTGCCTGCCGATCCAGGAGAACCCGCCCTACGAACCGTTGCGCATCACCGAGAAGTACCTCGAACGCCTCGAAGGCTGGTGCGACGAGTTCAACGAGCGGCTGCCGAAGCTGACGTCGTTCATCCTGCCCGGCGGCACCCCCGGCGCCGCCTTCCTGCACCAGGCCCGCACCGTCTCCCGCCGCGCCGAACGCTCCGCCTGGGCCCTGCTGGAAGCCGAGCCGGACACCACGAACCCCATCGCCGCGAAGTACCTGAACCGCCTGTCGGACCTGCTGTTCATCCTCGCCCGCCTGGCCAACCCGGACGGCGACGTCCTCTGGCAACCCGGCGGCGCCCCCTGATCACGCGAGATCTCCGCCTGATCACGCGAGTTCGCCATCCAGGTACGCGAGCCGACCGTTCAGGTACGCGAGTTCGCCGGAACGGT
Source organism: Amycolatopsis sp. NPDC058986 (assembly GCF_042741125.1). Classification (NCBI taxonomy): domain Bacteria; kingdom Bacillati; phylum Actinomycetota; class Actinomycetes; order Pseudonocardiales; family Pseudonocardiaceae; genus Amycolatopsis; species Amycolatopsis sp. NPDC058986. The sequence goes on from NZ_JBHYJW010000066.1 coordinate 27,390, forward strand.
ACCGCTCAGCCCTGTTCTTGCGCCGCCCAGTAACGCTCGAGGTCGACGTCCGGAGTCGAGTCCTGGCCCGGCTCCACGGCCTTCGTGGTGATGATGTCCTCCAGCCGGACCGGTTCGGGAAGCTTCGCCCAGCCCTGCTGACGCTCGATGTCTTCCATACGTCGAGGGTAGCCCCGCACAGCGGCTCGATGGCGCGGCGGAAATGCCGTCACCGACGGTCGGTTCACGTACCCGGAAGGTCGGCTCGCGTGCCTGGATGGTCGGTTCGCGTGTTTGGCGGGAGAACTCGCGTGATTGGGCGGAGATCTCGCGCGATCAGGAGGCGCGGGGGAGACGGCGGCCGGGAGGGGCCGATTCGAGCCAGGAGAGGAAGCCGGTGAGGGCGCCGGGGCCCATGGCGATTTCGATGGCTTCCTGGGTCGAGGATTCGCAGCGGAGGACGGTGGAGCCGTCGGGGACGGCGTAGGCCTCGGTGCCGGAGGGATCGCGACGGTCGGCGATCTGCATGCTTTCCCGCTGGAAAACCCGGTCCGGACCAGTACGGAGGCTCCAGACACGGAACCAGACGAACTCGTCACCCTCGTAGCGGCCGAGCCCGAGATGCCAGCTGGACCGCTCGTTGTCCGGACGCCACCGCAGCGCGACGCTCACGCCACCGCCGCGGCGCATCCGGACCCATCGCCACCCGTACCAGGCGACGAGAACCACGAGCACGATCAGGAGCCCCAGCACCACCAAGGTGATTTCCACGGCGCGGCCCCTGTCGCTCGATCAGACCGATTGACCGGCCGCGCGCAGCTGGGCCGATGCCCTCGCCCGCTCTGTCTCGTCCTCGGCGGTCAAGGCCGCCTTCGCGGCGTTGACGTCGATCTCGTCGGAAAGCTCGGCGCTCTCGGCGAGGACGCTGACCCCGGTGGCGGTGACCGAGAGGAAACCGCCGTGGACCGCGGCGCAGACCGTTTCGCCGTCCGTGGTCGTCACTTTCACGACGCCACCCTCGACCAGCTGGCCGAGCACGGGCTCGTGACCAGGCATGACGCCGATCTCGCCCTCGGTGGTCTGGGCCACCACGAAAGTGGCGGTACCCGACCAGAGACGGCGCTCGACGGCCACCAGCTCGACGGACATCTCAGCCACGTAGGACTCCTTCAGTTCGGGCGTTACCACCGAGTGTAATAGCAACAGGTCCGGTTACGAGACGGGCGGGGTCTTCAGTCCACAATGGACATCGACCCCGCCCGGCTCAGCGGGAATCACTTCTTGGTGATTTCCTTGTACTTCTTCTCCAGGTCCTCCAGACCACCGATACCCAGGAACGCCTGCTCCGGGTAGTGGTCGAAGTCACCCTTGGTGATGCGGTCGAACGACTCGATGGTCTCCGACAGCGGCACCGTCGAACCGGGCTGACCGGTGAACGCCTCGGCGACCAGCATGTTCTGCGACAGGAACCGCTCGATGCGGCGCGCGCGCTGAACGGTCAGCTTGTCCTCTTCCGAGAGCTCGTCCATACCGAGGATCGCGATGATGTCCTGCAGCTCCTTGTACTTCTGCAGGATCCGGATGACCTCGGAGGCGACCCGGTAGTGGTCCTCACCGACGATGGCCGGGTCGAGAATGGTCGACGTCGACGCCAGCGGGTCCACCGCCGGGAAGATGCCCTTCTGGAACACGCCACGCGAAAGCTCGGTGGTGGCGTCCAGGTGGGCGAACGTCGTCGCCGGGGCCGGGTCGGTGTAGTCGTCCGCGGGCACGTAGATCGCCTGCATCGAGGTGATCGACCGGCCACGGGTCGAGGTGATCCGCTCCTGCAGCTGCCCCATCTCGTCGGCCAGCGTCGGCTGGTAACCCACGGCCGAAGGCATGCGGCCCAGCAGGGTCGAGACCTCGGAACCGGCCTGGGTGAACCGGAAGATGTTGTCGATGAACAGCAGCACGTCCTGGTTCTGGACGTCGCGGAAGTACTCCGCCATGGTCAGCGCGGACAGCGCGACGCGCATACGCGTGCCCGGCGGCTCGTCCATCTGCCCGAACACCAGCGCGGTGTCGTTGATGACGCCGTCCTCGGACATCTCCAGGAAGAGGTCGTTGCCCTCACGGGTGCGCTCGCCGACCCCGGCGAACACCGACGTACCACCGAAGTTCCGGGCGACACGGGTGATCATCTCCTTGATGAGCACCGTCTTGCCGACGCCGGCACCGCCGAACAGGCCGATCTTGCCACCCTGCACGTACGGGGTCAGCAGGTCGACGACCTTGAGGCCGGTCTCCAGCATCTCCGTCTTGCCCTCGAGCTGGTCGAAGGAAGGCGGGTTGCGGTGGATGCCCCAGCGCTCGAGGTCCTCGCCGTAGCCGGGCTCGTCGAGGCACTCGCCGAGCGCGTTGTAGACGTGGCCCTTGACCTTGTCGCCGACCGGGACGGTGATCGGCTTGCCGGTGTCGGTGACCTCGGCGCCGCGGACCAGACCGTCCTGCGGCTGCAGGGAGATCGTGCGGACGAGGTTGTCACCGAGGTGGCTGGCGACCTCGAGGGTCACCGTCTTGCGCAGCTGCTCGAACTCGATGTCGACCTTGAGCGCGTTGAACTGGTCGGGAACGGAACCGCGCGGGAACTCGACGTCAACGACCGGCCCGGTCACCGACACGATGCGCCCCTTGGCGCGCGGGGTTTCAGTACTGGTCATCAGTCATCACTTCCTGCTGCGGTCAGCGCGTTCGCGCCACCAACGATTTCGGAGATCTCCTGGGTGATCTGGGCCTGACGCGCCTGGTTCGCCTCCCGCGTCAGCGTGTTCACCAGTTCGTTCGCGTTGTCCGACGCGGCCTTCATCGCCGTCCGCCGCGCGGCCAGCTCGGACGCGGCCGATTCCAGCAACGCCGCGAAGATCCGCGTGTTGATGTACTTCGGCAGCAACGCGGCCAGCAGCTTGTCGGCGCTCGGCTCGAACTCGTAGCTCGGAAGCAGCCCGGCGGGCTTCTCCTCTTCGCCCTCCGAGTACTCGACCTCCAGCGGGGCGACCCGCTTGGCGACCGGCTTCTGCGTCAGCATCGAAACGAACTCGGTGTAGACCACGTGGATCTCGTCGACCCCGGCGACGCCGTCGGCGTTGCCGGTCGTGTCGTCCGCTCCGGCGAGGAACGACTCGACCAGCGTCTCCCCGGCCTCCGCCGCGCTGGCGTAGCCGGGCTGGTCGGAGAAGCCCGTCCAGCTGTCGGTCACCGGACGGCCGCGGAACCGGTAGTAGTTCAGCCCCTTGCTGCCGGTGACGTAGACCTGGGCTTCCTTGCCCTCTTCACGGAGCAGGGCAAGGAGTTCCTCGGTGGCACGCAGCACGTTGGCGTTGTAGCCACCGCACTGACCCTTGTCACTGGTCACCACGAGCACCGCGGCGCGCTTCGGGTTCGGCCGCTCGACGAGGAGCGGGTGGTCCAGGTTCGCCGCCGCACCGGCCAGCGCCGAGAGCACCTTGGTGATCTCGTCCGCGTACGGCCGGGAAGCGGCGACCTTCGCCCGCGCCTTGGTGATGCGCGCGGTGGCGATGAGCTCCATCGCCTTGGTGATCTTGCCGATCGACTTGGTCGCCTTGATGCGCGACCGAAGTTCCCGGAGTTGTGCGGCCATGAGCTACCCGCTTACTTCTTCGGGGCGGGCTTGTTGACCTTGACGGTCTCGTGCCCGACCTTGTCGGCGTCCATCGCGTCGGCGTCCGCCTCGACCAGGTTCTTGCCCTCGGAGGTGGTGAACTCCTTCTTGAACTCGTTCACCGCGTTGACCAGGCCCTCGCGAGCCTCGTCCGAGAACTTGCCCGTGTCGCGGATCGAGCCGAGGACGTCGGCGTGCTTGCGACGGGCCGAGTCGAGGAACTCGTGGTTGAACCGGCGGACGTCCTCGGTGGGCACCGAGTCGAAGTGCCCGTTCGTGCCGAGGTACACCGTGGCGACCTGCTCCTCGACCGGGATCGGCGAGTACTGCGGCTGCTTGAGCACCTCGTACAGCCGGACACCACGCTCGAGCTGCGCCTTCGACGCGTCGTCGAGGTCCGAGGCGAAGGCGGCGAACGCCTCCAGCTCGCGGTACTGCGACAGGTCGATACGCAGCGAACCCGAGACGTCCTTCAGCGCCTTGACCTGCGCGGCACCACCCACGCGGGAAACCGAGATACCCACGTCGATGGCCGGGCGCTGACCGGCGTTGAACAGGTCCGACTGGAAGAAGCACTGGCCGTCGGTGATCGAGATGACGTTGGTCGGGATGTAGGCCGACACGTCGTTCGCCTTGGTCTCGATGATCGGCAGCCCGGTCAGCGAGCCGGCGCCCAGCTCGTCCGACAGCTTCGCGCAGCGCTCCAGCAGACGGGAGTGCAAGTAGAAGACGTCGCCGGGGAACGCCTCGCGGCCCGGCGGGCGGCGCAGCAGCAGCGAGATCGCGCGGTAGGCGTCGGCCTGCTTGGTCAGGTCGTCGAACACGATGAGGACGTGCTTGCCCTCGTACATCCAGTGCTGGCCGATGGCCGAACCGGTGTACGGCGCGATCCACTTGAAGCCCGCGGAGTCCGAAGCCGGGGCGGCGACGATGGTGGTGTACTCCATCGCGCCCGCGTCCTCGAGGGACTTCTTCACCGAGGCGATCGTGGAGCCCTTCTGGCCGACCGCGACGTAGATGCAGCGAACCTGCTTCTTCGGGTCGCCGGTCTCCCAGTTGGCCTTCTGGTTGATGATCGTGTCCACCGCGACCGCGGTCTTGCCGGTCTTGCGGTCGCCGATGATCAGCTGGCGCTGGCCGCGCCCGATCGGGGTCATCGCGTCGATCGCGGTGATCCCGGTCTGCATCGGCTCGGCCACCGGCTGGCGCTCGACCACCGAAGCGGCCTTGACCTCCAGCGGACGGCGGCCGGTGGTCTCGACCTCGCCGAGACCGTCGATCGGCTGGCCGAGCGGGTTCACGACGCGGCCGAGGTAGCCGTCGCCGACCGGCACGGACAGGACCTGCCCGGTGCGCTTGACCTGCTGACCCTCTTCGACGCTTTCGAAGTCGCCGAGGATCGCGGCACCGATCTCGCGCGCGTCCAGGTTCAGCGCGACGCCGAGGACGCCGCCCGGGAACTCCAGCAGCTCGTTGGCCATGGCCGAGGGCAGACCCTCGACGTGGGCGATACCGTCACCGGCGTCGACCACGACGCCAACTTCTTCCCGGCTCACGTCCGGGGCGTAACTCGAGACGTAGTTCTCGATCGCGCTACGGATCTCATCCGAGGAGATCGTCAGCTCGGCCATGTCTTTCCCGCTCTCGCTTCGTTCTTGCCAGTGTGCAAAGTCTTGTGTGACGCCGGTTCAAGCCCGGGCGAGGCGCCGGCGCAGCGAGGCCAGCTGGCCCGCGGTGCTGCCGTCGATGACCTCGTCGCCGACTCGGACGACGAGACCGCCGCCGAGGGCCGGGTTCACTTCGACGTGCAAGGCGATCGGCCGCCCGTAGAGGTCGTTGAGCTTCGTGCCCAGCTGGGCGGTCTGCTCGTCCGACAGCGCGTTGGCACTGGTCACGTACGCGACCGAGCGCTCCCGGCGTTCCGCAGCCAGCTTGACCAGCTTGTCGAGCCCGACGCCGACCCCACGTCCCTTGGCACGGCGCACGACCTGCTCGACCAGGGTCTCGACGACCGGGTCGACCTTGCCGGCGAACAGCCCGCGCACGAGGGTCCGCTTGGCTTCGGCGGAACCGGCCAGGTCCGACAGCGCGGCCTCCAGCTCCGGGGCGCCCGCGACGATCCGCGAGACCTGGAACAGCTGGGACTCGACGGTGTCGACGTTCCCGGACTTCTCCGCGGCGGTCAGCAGCGCCGAGTGGCCGAGCGACTCGAGCCCGTCGACCAGCTGACGGGGGCTGGACCAGCGGCTGCCTGCCACAACGTCGAGCACCTTCAGCGCCGGATCGCCCAGCTTTCCGTCGAACAGCCGGCGCACCAGCCCGGTGCGGGACTCCGGCGCGGCCGAGGCGTCACTCACCGCCCGGCGCAGGCCGATCTCGGCGTCCAGCAGGTCGACGACCGAAAGCAGTTCGTCGCCGACCGTCGAGGACACGGCCGCGTCGGCGCCCGCCAGAACCTCGCCGAGGCGTTCCTCGGCGAGGCCGAGCGCTTCACGGCTCGCAGCATGCAGCGTCATCCTGGTCTACTTTCCCGCTCCGTTGGAGGCACCGGCGGTCTCCAGCTCCGCGAGGAACCGGTCGACGGTGCCGCGACGGCGCGCCTCGTCCTCGAGCGACTCACCGACGATGCGGCTGGCCAGCTCGACGGCGTTGCGGCCCATGTCGGCCCGCAGCTCGGCGACGATCTGCGCCTTCTGGGCCTGCAGCTGAGCCTGCCCGGCAGCGACGATGCGCTGGGACTCGGCCTCGGCCTCGGCACGCAGCTCCGCCTTGATCTGCTCGGCCTCGAGCCGCGCGTCGTCGCGGATCTTCGCGGCTTCGGACCGCGCCTCGGCCAGCTGCGCCTTGTACTGCGCCAGCGCCTCTTCGGCTTCGGCCTGGGCCTTTTCCGCCTTCTCGATGCCGCCCTCGATCTTCTGCGCGCGCTCCTCGTACATGGCCTCGAAACGAGGAACGACGTACTTCTTGAGGATGAACAGCAGGATGAGGAAGGCGACGAGGCCGAGGATCAGTTCCGGAACATTCGGAATGATCGGATTTTCCGCTGCCAGCACCATTTCGGTCTTCAGCACAACGTCTCCTTACGCGAGAGCGGACGACTCAGGCGGAGGCGATGAAGTAGATGACGATACCGATCAGGGCGAGCACCTCGGTGAGCACGAAGGTTCCGTAACCGATGCTCTGCAGCTTGCCCTGGGCCTCCGGCTGACGCGCGGTGCCGTTGATGACGGCGGCGAAGATCAGACCCACACCGATACCGGGGCCGATCGCGCCGAGACCGTAACCGATGGCGGCGAGACCCTTGTTGAGGTTGACGGTCTCGGCGGCCTGCTGGGCCAGAACGATGTTGCTCACGTGCATTTCCCTTCACTTCGGTCCACGCGCTCGCGCGGATCGGGGGCTTGTGTTCTCAGTGCTCCGACGCCAGTGCGGCGCCGATGTACCCCGCGGACAGCAGGGCGAAGATGTAGGCCTGCAGGATCTGGATGAAGGCCTCGAGGAAAGTCATCAGGATGGTCACGATCCAGGCGACCAGCGACACCGGCTTGAGCGCCCAGCTCGAGGTCTCCAGCAGCAGGAATTCGCCGCCGAGGGTGAACACCACGATCATCAGGTGGCCGGCGAACATCGCGGCGAAAACCCGGATGGCCAGCGTGAGCGGCGTGAGGAAGAACTTCGTCGCGAACTCGATCACGCTGTAGAGCGGGAGCACGAAGCCGGGAACGCCGGGCGGGGCCAGTTCCTTCTTCAGGTAACCGCCGAGACCGTGCTTGCGAATGCCCACGAAGTGGTAGATCGGGTAGACGACGAACAGCGACATCGCCAGCGGGAAGGCGATCCGGCCCAGTGTCGGGAACTGGAAGAACGGAATGATCCCGAACAGGTTGTTCACCAGGCAGAAGGTGAACAGCGCGAGCACCAGGGGCACGTACGGCTTGAATTCCTTCGCGCCGATCTGCTCACGCGTGATGCTGTTGCGGCTGAAGTTGTAGATGCCCTCGACGAAGAACTGCCCCTTGCCGGGAACCACCTTGAGCCTGCGCGAGGCCAGCAGGAAGTACACCGAGATGAGCGCCACCGAGATGATGGCGAGCAGCATCGGCTTGGTGAAACTGCCCCAATACCCCGACCCGAAGATGGGGGGCAGGTCGAAGGCCTCGGCACCGGGCGGGGTGAAGGTCCCGCCCTCGGTCAGTACCAGCGCGCCCACTGGGCTCCTTCCGGTTCTCCCGGCCGGCGTTCACTCCGCCGGGGGAATCGTCACGATCTGGACTTAACGTACCCGACACGTATCGGGCCGTTAGAGGCGGCTACCCCACTGTGCGGTGAACGTGGTCTCACGCTACGCACACACCGGAATTCCAGGTGAACGCTCCGCAAACGGGTACCTACCAGCGGAGACGGAACGAGCCATACGGTCGCCACGCTGCTGATCGCGGTTCGTCTGAGGAGGCGTGCGACGCAGGGTCGCCGCCTATGACGCGGACCTTATCAGCCGGTCAGGAAGTGCCGTACAGGCGTACTCCTAACCAGGGACGAACCAGCCGATCGGCCGAGGACGTAGGTCCCGAACCGCCCAGGACCCTGGTCCTGACAACGTGGTCAGGCCGGGATGATGGTCGGGATCCTGGTGCGCCGGAACGCGACGAACTCGACACCGGCGGCCAGCAGAATGGCCGCGATCATGGTGATGCCCAGCGAAAGCGGGTGCAGCACGGAGACGCCCTTCAACAGGGTCAGCGCTCCGAACAGGACGATGAGCTTGATGACGTAGCTGCCGAGCGCGGTCACCATCACGAACATCGGGTCAAGGCCCGCGCTGAAGCGCATCATGCCGAGCGTCGCCAGCGAGGAAAGGAACGCGAGCACGCCACCGACCAGCGACCCGAGCAGGCCCGGAACGCCGTTCAGGATCGTGAACAGCACGATGCACGCGACGATGACGGGCGGGACGAACGTCAAGGAGGCCTTGGTCATCGCGCTGGCGGCCTGCAGCACCACCTTGGCGTGCGGGTTCTCCTGCTCGGTCTTCTCGGTCTCGCTCACCACACGGCTCCCTGGTCGGTTCGACACGCCAGTGTAATGCCGCACGTCACGGGGGTCCCGGGCGCGTGCGGCGAGACACTCACGTGGAGTGCTGGTTGCGCGATTTGAGCCGGGGCACGATCGACACCAGCGCCGCGAGCACCAGGCCGAAGCCGACGATCCAGAACACCGCCACGCTGTTGAACAACGTCACCGAAACCGCGCCGAACGCGAGGATCCCCGCCCACAGGTAGATGAGCAGCACGGCCCGGCGCTGCGAATGCCCGATCTCGAGCAGGCGGTGGTGCAGGTGCATCTTGTCCGCGGCGAACGGGCTCTCGCCGCGGCGGGTGCGGCGGATGACGGCCATGATCAGGTCCAGCAGCGGCACGAAGAGCACCGCGGCCACCACCAGCAGCGGCGAAAGCAGCGCGAGCGCGTCGGAACCGGAGAACTGCGTGTAGGACACCCGGCCGGACGCCGAGGTCGTCGCGCCCGCCAGCATCAGGCCGATCATCATCGACCCGGAGTCGCCCATGAAGATCTTCGCGGGCTGGAAGTTGTAGGGCAGGAACCCCAGACAGGCCCCGGCGAGCGTGGCCGCGATGAGCGCGGGCGGGTACGCGCCGACGTCGCCCCCGGAGGAGTCCAGCAGGCCGAGCGAGAACGCGCAGGTCGCCGTCGCGGCGATGAAGCCGAGGCCGCCCGCGAGCCCGTCGAGGCCGTCGACGAAGTTCATCGCGTTGACCATGACCACGACGAGCACGACGGTCAGCAGCGCGCCCTGGTTCTTGTCCAGCACGAGCACCGAGCCGAACGAGTCCGCGTTGCCGCCCCACGGCACCCAGAACGACACCCACTGCACGCCGAACAGGACCAGGATCCCGGCACACATGACCTGGCCGGCGAGCTTCGTCCAGGCGTCGAGCTCGAACCGGTCGTCCAGCGCGCCGATGAGCGAGATGACCCCGGCGCCGAGCAGCACGCCGACGGAGTCGAAGGAGAAGCCGAAGCTGCGGGACAGCGCGGGCAGATGGCTCGCGAGCCCCATCGCGGCGGCGATCCCGAGGTAGATGCCGACGCCGCCCATGCGCGGGATCGGCGCGACGTGCACGTCGCGGGCACGCGGGTTGGCGATCGCGCCGATCTTGATGGCGAACCGGCGGACGAGGCCGGTGAGCAGGAACGTCACAGCCGTCGCGGTCAGCGCGACGAGGATGTACTCCCGGATCGGGAGAAGGCCTTGAACGGGCGGCACTAGCGCGTCACGTCCGCACGGGTCGCAGTCACGGCGGACACGCTACCGCGCCCGCCGCCGGGGCCGGAAAAGGGCTTCACACCAGCGTTTCCGCGGGCACCCCGAGCACTTCGGCGACCGCCGCCGTGCTCACCGCGCCCTCACGGAGGATCACCGGGTCGCTGCCGGTCAGATCGACCATGGTGGACGGCACGGGCTCGCCGCTCGACCCGCCGTCGAGGTAGACCGCGACCGACTCGCCGAGCTGCTCCTGCGCCTCCTGCGCGGTGGACGCGGGCGGGCGGCCGGAGACGTTCGCGCTCGACACGGCCATCGGGCCGACGTCGCGCAGCAGCTCCAGCGCCACCGGGTGCAGCGGCATCCGGAGCATGACCGTGCCGCGCGACTGGCCGAGGTCCCAGCGCAGGCTCGGCGCGTGCGGGAGCACAATGGACAGATCGCCAGGCCAGAACGCCTCGATCAGCGCCCGCGCCTGCGGCGGCACCCCGAGCACCAGGCCGTCCACTGTGGACCACGAACCGACGAGCACGCCGACCGGCATGTCCGGGCCGCGGTTCTTGGCCCGCAGCAGCGCCTGGACCGCGCCGGTGTCGAAGGCGTCCGCGCCGATGCCGTAGACCGTGTCGGTGGGCATGACGACCAGCCGGCTCGAACGCACCGCGCCCGCCGCCGCCGCCAGCCCGTCGGCCCGCGAATCCCGCTTGCTGCAGTCGTACACCGCGCTCATGCCGCCAAGACTAGCCCCGCACCAGACTCGCGAGCGTTCCGGACGGTTAGAACCGGCCGGAACGCTCACGAGTCCTTTACCCGACGGCGACGCAGGTGGTGGTCGCGGACTTCGACGGGTCGCTCACCGACGTCGCGGTGAGCCGCACCTTCGCGACCGGGGCCGCGTCGGAACCGTGCCTGGCGTACGCGACCGCGTTCGCCTGCTCGCCGAACTTCGCGGTGGCCAGTTCGTTCGGCAGCCGGACCTGCCAGCCGCGGGCGTCGGTGGACGCGCTCAGCCGGTAGGTGTCGCTGTCGAACGGAGCGGCCGCGCCCCGCGACGCACCGGTGTTGAACAGCGTGAAGTCGCACCTGGCCAGGCCACGCCGGGCGAAGGCGGCCGACGACGGCCATGCCGCGACACCCCTCGCCTGGTCGCCGGAGCCGTCCAGCGAAGCCACGGTGACCGTGTACGAGAGGATGCCCTTCTTGTCCCGCTGGACATCGGTGACCAGGAAGCGCAGCCGGTTGGCCTGATCCGTGTACTCGTAGGGACCGGCCGCCTCGGTACCCGCCTTGAAGGTGGCGTCGTTGAGCTGCCGGTAGTCACCGATCGTGATCTTCACCGGCGTTCCGTCCGGTTTGGTGTAATCGGTGAGGTTGATGTCCTCCGGGTGGGCGTCGATGATCCACTCGAACGGGGCGTCGTCCCGGTTCTTGGTCTTGGCGATCAGCACCCCGGAGTCCGGCGTGAACGAGTCCGATCCCATCCGGTCGACGACCTCGACGGTGTAGTTCTGGTAGCCGCCGCCATCACAGAACGGATCCTTGGACCGGTCGCATTTCGGCGACTTGTCCCCGCCGGGCAGTGCGATCGTGATGCCGCTGTAGGCACCCGGCTCGGGGACGGCCACCCGCGCGGTGACCCGCGCCGACACGGGGCCGGACTTCGCCAGCTGGTCCCGGTCGAGTTTCAGGACGTCGTCCGGATCGACGATGCCGAGCTTCATCTTGTTGCGCAGCATGTGCTGCGCGCCCATCGAACCGCCCTGGGTCGCGGGGATCTGCCAGCGCGTGTGCGGGCCGCCGGGACCGTTGAAAGTGCCGCGCGACAGCATTTCCCACGGTCCACTGTAGTCCCGCGAAGGCGGTTTTCCGAACGGGTTGTTGTAATTGTCACCGATTCCGAGAATGTGGCTGAATTCGTGCGCGAACACCGACTGACCGGAACTTTCCGCCTGGGTGGACGAACCGTTGGCGGCGTTGGGCCAGATGCTCGCGGCCGATTTCCACGACGTCCACGGGACGTACCGGGTGGCGGCCCAGTTCGGCAGGCCGCTGCCCTTCGGCGGGCCGAAGGCGTCCGGCACGTTCTCCTTGGCGCCGAACTTCATCTCGCCGAATTCCTGCCACGTCGAACTCTCGTCCTGGCCGGCGGAAAGGTAGAAGACGAAGTCGAAGTTCTTCGTGGCGTCGCCGACATCGGCCCGCCACGCGGCGCCCGCGTCCGTGCGCAGATCGCGACGGCAGTTCGATCCCGGCGGGCACGCGTTCTGGAAGTCCATGCCGTATTCGAACGACTTCCCCGGCATCCGGTACGGCCCGAACGCGGTCAGCTGGACGCCGAAGCGGCCCGCGGAATCCTCCATCCAGTATTCGTTGATGGTGTGCCCTCGGTTGAGCGTTCCCGGTTTGTTCAGGAAATCCTGATAGAACTTCGCGACCCCGGCACGTGGGACGTTGTTCGCCTCCACCGAAGGATTCCCGAACACGGTCGAGTGCGGTGCCTGCGTGACCGCGAACTCCTGGTCCGGGTAGTCGGCGAGGACGACGGCGCCCTTGAAGGCGCGCTTGGTCGGTTTCAGTGACGGGTCGGCCCAGTTCGTGCCCGGCACCTTGCGGTAGTCGTCCCACGTCATGTCGTACTGGTTCTTCCAGTGCGACGCGTCGATCGGGGCGGGCCAGTCACGGACGAGCGGTTCGGCGACTGCCGTGGCGGTGGACAGGCCGGGCAGGAGAACGGCCGTGGCGAACACGGCGGCGATGGTGGTGCGGCGTCGGATCCTGGCGCGCATGCGCGGGCTCCTCCCTGAGACCGCCCCCATGACGGCCTCGAAGATCGACGGTAGGAGCCCGCACCAGGGCGCGGGAAAGGTCTACCCGCTTGCCGCACAACGAAAGTCGGGCAGCGTGGGCTGAAGGGGACCTTCGTCTCACCGGACGCGCTGTAAGGGGTGGTGAAAGCCCGGCGCCCCCGCGAAGAACCCCACAGACC
>NZ_JBHYJW010000066.1:40305-50646 GCF_042741125.1 Amycolatopsis sp. NPDC058986
CTGCGTGTGCTGTGGGCTACCTACTTATCACCGGCGGCGCTAAGGGGGAGTTTCCTCGCGTCGCACGCGAGGAAAGTCCCCTTCAGCCCAGCCTTCGGGCGGTGACGAAACGAGCCCGGCCCGCGAAGTCGTTGTGGTCCTCGACCGCGGTGAGCACCCGGCGGGCCCGGACCAGCGCCGGGACGGCGGAGCCGTGCGTGTCGTCGTGCTCGATCGCCAGCCCGCCCCCCGCTCGCAGCAACCGCGCCCCCGCGGCGATCGCGTGCCGGATGACCGCGAGACCGCTTTCTTCGGCGAACACCGCACGAGCCGGGTCGTGCTCGGCGACCTCGGGCGGGACGGGCGTGCCGTCGGGCACGTACGGCGGATTGCACAGCACCAGATCGACCAGGCCGTCGAGTTCGGCGAAGATCGTGGTGTCGGAGATGTCCCCGGAGTAGAGCCGGATCGGGGTGTTCCCGGCGTCGGCGTGGACGTCGGCGTTGTGCCGGGCCCAGGCCAGTGCCTGCGGATCGACGTCGACGGCGTACACCACCGCGTCCGGTCTCGCGTGCGCGACGGCCAGCGCGAGCGCGCCGGACCCGGTGCACAGGTCCACCACGACCGGGAATTCGCGGCCGTGCAGGAACTTCAGGCCCCAGTCGAGCAGCAGCTCGGTCTCCGGGCGCGGGACGAACACCCCGGCGCCGACGTTCACGGTGATGTCCCCCAGCGCGGCCCAGCCGGTGAGGTACTGCAGCGGGATCCGTTTCGCGCGCTGGCTCACCAGCTGCCCGATCGCCTCGACGACCGGCGGATCGACCAGCGGCACCATCGGCAGCCTGCCACGCTCGACACCGAGCACGTGCGCGGCGATGAGCTCCGCGTCCGACCGTGGCGAGGCCACGCCCGCCTCGGTCAGGATGCGGGTCGCCTCCATGATGGCCAGGCGCAACGGCTGCCGCTTCACTGGTCGTCCTTCATCTCGTCGAGATTGACACACGAGGCGGAACAACCCCGTATGCGGACACGGCGCGTCGGGGCGGATCCGCGTGCTCCCCAGACTATCGAGTCGCGGCGCGGCGCCTCCGCCGCACGCGTGTTCCCGCCGCGGGTGCCTAGCGGTCGGCGAGCCGCACCGCGTACCGCAGCCCGGCGAGTTGCTCGCGGGAGTACCCGGGCAGCTCGCTGCCGGAGTCGAGACGCTCCAGCGCGGCCGCGGTCCGGCGGCGCAGCCGGGGCCGCTCGGACAGCAGCGACGGCCGGGAGACGACGAGGCTGTAGAGGGTGTCCAGGTTCAGGGTCAGCTGCGGGGTTTCGGGCCCGAGCCGGTTCACCAGGTGCCAGGCGAGACGCTGCCCGCCCCAGCAGCGGGGATCGAGTTCGGCGATGAACCGGTCGTCGGCCTGGTCGTCCACGAGTTCGCCGGTCCAGTAGGCCCAGTAGTTGAGATTGGCGGTCTCGGCCCAGCCACCGGACGTGCTCCGGACGAACGAGCACAACGTCTCCGCGTCACCGGTCACCGCGAGCGCGATCGACGCCGACCGCTTCGCCAGCAGCTCGGCGACGTCCCCGTCCTCGATCTTCCGCCCGCTGGTGCGTGTCCACTCGTCGTGCAGCCAGGTCTTCACCGCCGCGCTCTTCCCGAAGCCGAGCAGATACACCGCCTGACGCCGGAGCAGCCGCTGATCCGGCCCGACACAGCGATCCGCGACGGCGAGCAGGTGATCGAAGAACCGCTTCTGCTCGTCGGGACAGAACGTCGGCCAGAGCGGTTCGGGGCCGCGGCGCGGGACGCGGGAGACGAACCCGTCCAGCTGTCCCGGGGTGACACCGGTGAACGGCCAGGTGAGCAGGTTGATCAGCGAATGCCGGTGCACCGCGGCGGCGAGCGGATGCGGATCGGGTATGGCACCGACGCCGCCGTGTTCGATCGCCAGCGACAGCACGACGTCGACCTCGATCGCCTCGCGCAGATGCCGCCCGGTGGAGGACGGCGCGCCGAGCCGCAGGAGACAGTTCCGCAGCCGCAGGAGGTCCCCCGTCTGCAACGCCGAGAGCGGGCGCCTGCCCGACTCCCACGCCTGGACGGTCGTGACGTCGGCGCCGACCGCCTCGGCCAGCCGTTCCTGGGTGAGCGCGGCCGTCTGCCGGGCGAGCTTGAGGACGAACCCGGACACCGTCCCCCGATAGCGGGAACTCCGACCGCTGGTCGATGTCGGCACCGCGCCCTCCTCCTCTGCCCCGCCCTGACCGGACAGTCCGGGGCCCCGACTCGGACCGGGGGTCTGTTCCGGAAGAGGCGCGGCGAGCCTACTCTGCGTCCGCATGATTACGAATAGTGACCACAGAGGAGTCGCCCAATCGTGACCGCGCAGATCATGGTCGACCTCGACCGGGTGCACCCGGTCGTCGACGGCCGCTGGCACCGAGCCCTCCTGACCTGCATCCCCGGGCCGGGCGAGGTGATCACGACGCTGTGCGGGCGCACGGAGGAGGTCGAGTACCTGCCCTACAGCAGCGCCGCCCCGCTCGCGACCATCTGCTGGGACTGCGACCTCGAATACCGCGTCCGGCACAACATCGCGACGCTGCCGAACCACCCGGCACTGCGCGGCATGGTCCCGCCCGCCCCGCGCGGGAAGTAGCGGCTATTCCCCGGCCGAGAGGTAGTTCGCGAGCACGCCGCGCCGTCGGCGCAGGGTGTTGATGCGATCGTCCATCGCGTCGAGTTCGCGACGCAGCGTCGTGGCGAGCTCGGGGCAGAGGTCCAGCTCGGCCTCCTCGCCGCTCGCGCACTCCAGCGCGGTGGCGATGACCTCGGTGTTCAGCCCGGCGGCGAGCAGGCGGCGGATCTGCCGCACCCGGATCACGGCGTCCTCGGTGTACTCGCGGTAGCCGTTGCGGTCACGCCCTGCCGCCAGCAGTCCCTGCTCGCCGTAGTACCGCAGCAGGCGCTGGCTCACGCCCGTCCGCCGCGACAGCTCACCGATCCGCATGTGTCCCCCACCACCCGGGCTTGGCCTTCACACCGATGTCAATCCTTAACGTCACGAGCATGACGAATCATTTCGCGCACGTCGTCCGGGGATCCGGGCCGGGACTCCTGCTGGCGCACGGCGCCGGTGGCACCGTCGCGGGCAACTTCGGCCCGATTCTCGACGACCTCGCGCGCACGCACACCGTCGTCGGCGCCGACTACCCGGGGAGCGGCGACACTCCCCGCAGCACGACGCCGCTGGAGCTCGACGCCGTCGCCGACGAGCTGGTCGCCATCGCGACCGACGCCGGACTCGACAGCTTCGCGATTCTCGGCTATTCCCTCGGCTCGGCGGTCGCGGTCCGCGCGGCCACCCGGCATCCCGGCCGCGTCACGGCCCTGATCCTGACCGCCGGGTTCGCCCGCCAGAACAACCGCATGCGCCTCGCCACCGACGTCTGGCGCACGCTGCTCGACGGCGACCGCAGGCTGCTCGCGAAGTTCCTGACCCTCGTCGGCACCGGCGAACGCCATCTCGAATCGCTGAGCGCCGAGGAGCTGGAACGGGCCGTCGACGAGCTGGCCGCGTTCATCCCGCCGGGCAGCCCCGAGCACGTCGACCTCGTCGCGTCCGCCGACACCAGGGCCGAGCTGGCCGGGATCGGCGTGCCGGCGCTCGTCATCGCGACGACACTGGACGGCCTCGTCTCCCCCGCGCTGTCACGGGAGCTGGCCGCCTCGATCCCGGGCGCCGAGCTGGCCGAGATCGAGGCGGGGCACAACATCGCCGTCGAGGCACGGGACGACTGGCTGACCACCATCGAAAAGTTCCTCGGCAGGAGCTGAACCATGGATCTGCAGGTGGTACTGCCCGACGAGGCACCCGACATGGACCCCGGGCGCCCCGCCGCACTGGCGCGAGCGGCCGAGGAGCTCGGCTACGAGACCGTGTTCCTGCCCGATCACGTCCTTCCGCCGGGGCCCTACGGCGAAGTGTTCGGCGGGGTGTACGAGCCGCTGATCACGCTGGCCCATATCGCGGCGGTGACGGAGCGGATCCGGCTCGGCACCTCCGTGCTGATCGTGCCGCTGCGTGATCCGTTCGTCCTGGCCAAGCAGGTCGCGACGCTCGACCGCCTGTCGCGCCACCGGCTCACCCTCGGTGCCGGGGTCGGCTGGAACACGCCGGAGTTCGCCGAACTCGGCGCGGACTTCGCGGCGCGAGGGAAGCGCACCGACGAAACACTGGAGCTGCTCGACACGCTCTTCACGACCGGGCGAGGGCCGGACGGCGGACACTTCGAGCCCCGTCCCGAAGGCCGGATCCCGGTCCTGGCCGGCGGGAACTCGACGGCCGCGCTGCGCCGCGCGGCACGGCTGGGCGACGTCTGGCAGAGCGCGGGCCTGTCACCCGCCGACTTCGAGAATCGTGTTGTGCGGCTCAACGAACTGGCAGGCGGGCGGGAGATCCGGGCCTCCGCGCGGATGGAGTGGACCGGCGGCCGGGACGACCTCGACCGGGCCGTGGCGGACGCGCACGCCTACGCCGGGGCGGGGGCCTCCGCGGTCGCCGTCCACTTCGGTGCCGAGAGTGGCTATGCCGAGCGCATGGCGGAGTTCGCCGAGCGCATGACCTCGTCGCCGCCGGGCCTGTGATCTCCTAGGATGGGCGGACGATCGCCGTAAGAACCCCCGGAGACCCCGTGTCCGCAGAACCGGCCGACGAAGCGCGAAGAGTCGCCTTCATCTTCCCGATCTTCAACGAGGAAGCCAACATCGACCTGCTGCACAGTACGGTCGACGAGGTCACACGGCCACTCGCGGACAGGTACGCGTTCAGCTTCATCTACGTGGACGACGGCAGCCGCGACGGCTCGCTGGCCAAGCTCGCCGAGCTCGCGGAGCGCGACGACCGCGTCACCGTCGTCGAGCTGTCCCGCAACTGCGGGCACCAACTCGCGGTCACCGCCGGGCTCGACCTGGTCGACGCGGACGCGACGATCATCATGGACAGCGACATGCAGGACCCGCCGAGGGTCGCGCTCGAACTGATCGAGAAGTGGGAGGAAGGCTTCGACGTCGTTTACGCGCAACGCCGGTCGCGCCAGGATTCGGCGTTCAAGAAACTGACCGCGAGCACCTTCTACTGGTTCCTGCGCAAGATGGCCGCGGTCGACATTCCCAAGAACACCGGCGATTTCCGGCTCGTCGACCGCAAGGTCGTCGACGAGCTGCGCAAGTACCGGGAACGCGACCGCTTCCTGCGCGGGCTGGTGAGCTACATCGGCTTCAAGCAGACAGCAGTGCTGTTCGACAGGGACAAACGGCACGCGGGCGTCACGGGATATCCACTGCGCAAAATGCTCCGGTTCGCCGCCGACGGCATTCTCGGCTTTTCCGTGACCCCGCTGCGCATGATCACCCGCTTCGGCTACCTGATCTCGCTGCTCAGTTTCCTCGGCGTGCTCTACGTCGTCGGCGTCAAGCTGTTCGCCCCCGAAACCGCGGTGCCCGGCTGGGCGTTCATCACGATCGCGATGTTCTTCCTCGGCGGTATCCAGATCATCATGCTCGGCGTGCTCGGCAGCTATATCGGACGCACCTATTCCCAGGTGCAGAACCGGCCGCTGTACACGGTGGCATCGGTCCGCACCGGGCCGCCGGACCCGGGTGAACGGGAGCGGACCGGTGCGGACGCCGGGAGTGCCACGCGGTGAAGCTCGTCACCGGCACCCAGCTGCGGTTCGGCCTCGTCGGCGTCGCGAACACACTCCTCGACGCGCTCGGCTACGCGTTGCTGGTCACCCTCGGCGTCCCGATGTTCGTCGCGAACTTCCTCTCGACGAGCGCCGGGATGGCGCTCAGCTTCACCCTCAACCGCAGCTTCACCTTCCGCGCGAAGGACGGGAACGTGCGGCGCCAGGCGATCCTGTTCTTCGCGGTCACCGCGTTCGGACTGTGGGTGATCCAGGCGCTGGTCATCATGGCCGTCACGAAAGCGTTCCCCGGCGTGCACGTCCTGGTGCCGAAGGCGGCCGGGATCGCGGTCGGCCTGGTGTGGAACTACGTGCTGTACCACCAGGTCGTCTTCCGGCGGCCGCGCCACGCACCCGCCGAAACCACCCCGGAAGCCGGCCGCGACTAAGTGACGTTGGTGTTCTGGACCGCGTGAATCCACCAGGCGCCCGCTCTCCTGACCAGCACCCATGTTCCGGCATTTTCGAAGCCTTCGCGGCCCGCCATGGTCACGTGCTGCCGGAGGGCGAGCACGGCCACGTCCGGGGCGGGGAACGTCAGGCGTTCGATCGTGTAGCCGCTGCGATAGCCCTCGGGAGCGGCGGCCAGCGCTTCCCTGTGGTACGCGTTGATTTCTTCCCAGCCGACGAACCGTCTGCCCGCGGGGTTGGTGAAGACGACGTCGGCGGTGAAACACGCGTCGAACTCCGCGGCGTCGAGGTCCGCGATGGCGGAATCCAGTTTCGCCACGAGTTCCCTGATACTCCGCACGTCCGCCTCGTTCGCGGACCGTTCCTGCCCGGCGGGGCGCGCGACCATGCCGATCCCTCCTCCACATCGCCAAGAGACCAGGCAACGCTAAAACCTCGACCCAAGTCGATGTCAAGGACGAGGCCGGGTCGCGTGGAATCGGCAACGAGCAGCTACGCCGCCGGCTGGACGGCGACCTCCTGCGCGGCTTCGTCCGATGCCGCCGGGACTTCCTCCGGTGCCTTGCGGGGCAACAGGCTGAGCCCGGCGAACACCGCGGCGAGCAGCGTCGGGAACAACGTCAGCTGCTGGTGTTTGACACCCTCGATGCCTTCGCCGAGACCGGAGGCGAGGAACTGCCCGACCGAAAACAGCAGCAGCATCAGCGTCACCACGCCGAGGTCGCGGCGACCGGAGCGGCGCCGGAACGCGCGGATCCCCAGCCACAGCACGACTATCCACAGTGGAAGGAGGAAGAACAGGCCGAGCGGCGCGAGGAAGCCGGTCAGGCCGGACACGACGGGAACCCGGTACTCCTTGGCCAGCGGAGGTTGTCCGGCGTGCTCGCCGAAGCTGCCGAGGTTCGGCACGCGCGCTGTCAGCACTTCCTGTGCCGACTTCTGCATGATCTCGACTGTCCTCAATGGATGCGTGAGGTAGTAGTGCGCGACATTGCGCCTGCTGATCTTGTCGCGGTACTGCGGGTACAGCGGATCACTGTGCGCGGGATGTGCGCTCCACCAGCCGGTCCCGCTGTACTTCGCGAACTCCGCCGGGAGCCCCAGCGCCGCGAGATCGGCGGCCGAATCGTGCTTTCCGTCCACAATGGCGTCGAACACCACGTGATACATGTTGGCCTCGCGGTATTCCGCGTTGGCCGGGTCCCCCGTCGACTGCATGAGCGCGGTCCCGGTGCCCGCGACGGCGAGCACGGCCAGCGGCAGCGCCCACCGTGCCAGGCCGCGCACGCCCGGCGCGCGCACGAACAGCAGCGCCAGCACGAACACCGGGATCAGCAGCAGCGTCTGGGTTTTCGCGTTGATCCCGATCAACGCGCCCGCCACCGTGACGACCGCGCCGGCGTAACGCCACGCGCCCGCGCGGTTCATCAGGAGCAGACCGCCGCACAGCAGCAGAATGCCGATGAACGCGGCGCCCTCGCTGAGCACCGAAGCCACGTAACCGAAAAACGCCGAATCCCCGGCCACGAGCAGCAGCAGCGCGGTGGCGATGATCCGGTTCCGCGTCGACAGCCGCAGTCCCAGCACGATCGCCGTGATGCCGAGCGCGAGCAGAACGGTGCACAGCACGCCGAGCACGAGCAGGTTCAGCACCGAGGACGAACCGAGTAGTTTGCCGAGTTCGCTGGCGGTCTTGTCGAGCCAGCTCTGGCTGGAGATGTACGCGCTCTTGCACTCGGGCGCGGCGCCGTAGGCGAACCGGACGAACTTCTCCGACGGGCGGTCCGGCTGGCTCGCGCCGAGCTGGCACAGCAGCCGCCAGCCGTCGCCGTTGTCGGCCATCCCGATCGGCCGCGGCACGAGGAACCGCACCAGGAGCACGCCCAGCGACGTGATCAGAACACCGAGGCCAAGCCGGATTTCGCGTGCCACTCGGGATACCTTAGGTCGTTACGTTCCGCTGTCCCGCTCAGCCTGCCTGAGCGGCCAGCCGTTCTTCGCGGTCGGCGGTGGCCAGCGCGTCCAGCACGCCGTCGAGCTCGCCGTCGAGGACCTGATCCAGGTTGTACGCCTTGTAGTTGACCCGGTGATCGGAAATCCGGTTCTCCGGGAAGTTGTACGTGCGCACCCGCTCCGAGCGGTCGACGGTGCGGACCTGCGAACGACGCGCGTCCGAAGCCTTCGCGGCGGCTTCCTCCTCTGCGATGGCCTGCAACCGGGCCTGCAGCACCTGCAGCGCGCGGGCGCGGTTCTGGATCTGCGACTTCTCGTTCTGGCAGGAGACCACGATGCCGGTCGGCAGGTGCGTGATCCGCACGGCCGAGTCGGTCGTGTTGACGCTCTGGCCACCGGGGCCGGACGAGCGGAAGACGTCGATGCGCAGGTCGTTCGGGTCGATCTCGACCTCGACCTCCTCCGGCTCCGGATAGATCAGCACCCCGGAGGCGGAAGTGTGGATGCGGCCCTGCGATTCGGTGGCGGGGACGCGCTGCACGCGGTGGACGCCGCCCTCGAACTTCAGCCGCGCCCACACGCCGTCGGCCTCGGCCGTCTTGCTCTTGATCGACAGCGTGACGTCCTTGTAGCCGCCGAGATCGGAGTCGACCGAGTCCAGCACCTCGGCCTTCCAGCCGTGCCGCTCGGCGTAGCGCAGGTACATCCGCAGGAGATCGCCGGCGAACAACGCCGATTCCTCGCCGCCCTCCCCGGATTTGATCTCCATGACGACGTCGGAACCGTCGTAGGGGTCGCGCGGCAGCAGCAGTTCGGTGAGTTTGGCCTCCAGCACCGGAATCCGGGCGCCGATTTCCTCGGCCTCCGCGGCGAAAGCGGGATCCTCGGCCGCGAGTTCCTGTGCCGCGGTGAGGTCTTCACGGGCGCCGTCGAGTTCGCGGACGGTCGTGACCACCGGCGTCAGCTCGGCGTAGCGGCGGCCGAGCTTGCGGGCACGCGACTGGTCCGCGTGCACCCCCGGGTCCGCCAGCTGCGTCTCCAGCTCGGCGTACTCGGACAGCAGCCCCTTGAGCGAACTCGAATCCACCACTCCACCTCTCGGACGACGCCCTGCCGGACAAAGCTCAAAACAAACGGCGCCCATCCGCTCGTTCGCGGATGGGCGCCGTCGGTCAAGCTACTTGGCGTCGGCACCCTTGGTGCGCTTGCCGTAGCGCTTCTCGAAGCGCGCGACCCGGCCACCGGTGTCCAGGATCTTCTGCTTGCCGGTGTAGAACGGGTGGCAGTTCGAGCAGATTTCGACGTGGATGTGACCGGACGTCTTCGTGCTGCGGGTGGTGAACGTGTTCCCGCAGTCGCAGTTCACGGTCGTGACCACGTATTCGGGGTGGATGCCGCTCTTCATGGTGTCCTCTCTCGTTGGCCGCCGGGTCCCCGGTAGTTCGGGGTGAACCGGAGCCGGACTTCAGCGGAGTAATTGTGCCAGACGCGCTGACAGGGCTTTCAACACGGCCTGTTCAGCCGGTATTCCCGGGCAAAACGGACACGTTGAGTTATCAACTATGTACCTCGGGTGTACGAATTTTGTACTCCCCGCCGGGAGGCTGCCGCCGGTTCGTGATTCTCCCACCCGACTGGAGGCAGACCGTGCGCACTGTGATTTCCCGGATCACCAAACCCGCCGTGGTGGCGGCGCTGGCCGCCGCCGCCCTCGCCGTGGCCCCGGTGGCGCAGGCGGGCGCCACCACCGCGGACGCCGACATCACCGCCGCCGACATCAACCCGGCCGCGGGCACCTTCACCACCGAGCCCGAGTTCACCGTCCAGGGCGCCGCCGACGGGACCCCGGCGGGCGCGGTCCAGTGGTACAAGAACCACCTGGGCAGCACCGCCTGGCAGCACTACTGCGAAAAGGCCGCCGAGAACTCCTACGGCACCACCGGCGTCTGGGCGTCGGCGAACGCGCACTGGAACGGCGCGAGCCCCAAGCACACCAGCGGCACCCCGCCGCTCGGCGCCTTCGTGTACTGGAACATCAGCGCCTACGGCCACGTCGGCATCGCGGACGGCAACGGCGGCATCTACGCCACCAGCATCGGCGGCAAGATCGGCCACGCGAGCAGTGTCAACTACTTCAACAACTACCGCGGCTGGACCCCCGGCGCCGTCCCTCGCCACTGAGTCCCGTCCCGACCTGCCGTTAAGGCCACCTTATGGGCGTCTGACGCCCATAAGGTGGCCTTAACGGCATTTGTCCTAGCC